>JAHZLG010000229.1 GCA_022599995.1 Alphaproteobacteria bacterium
CCCTAAAGGAATCCCCAATGCAAAAAAAGTTTTTACTTGCTACCTCGGCCCTTCTTGCCACCGGCCTTGCCGCTAACGTTGCCATGGCTGATGGCCATTCTTGGAGCATCACTGGTGAACTCGTCGGCACAGTCACGCTCGCTGCCCCCGCTAAGGCGGACAATGGCTCCGGCTTTTACAAAGACTTCATTGATAGCGAAAAGGGTGCACCTAACTTCCCTGACGTCGCCGATGATGGCAACAACATCGATCTGACAGTCTCCGAAGAAGGTGGCGCTTCCGCAACAATCGATCTGGTTGCCGCGGCAAACGGCGCATTCGATGGCAGCTTCAGCATGACTGGCGACAATGGCCTGACCTTCTCGGGTGCCGCTGACTCCAATTTCAACATTGCAGGCGACTTCGGTACCTTTGCGTTCAATGGTGATTCCGCCATGGACCGCTTTGAAATTGATGGCAACGATGCCGCTGTCGGCATCGGTGGCGCAGCCAATGCGGTTACCAATACCAATGACGCATACAGTGAAACCGATGGTGTTACTTACATCTCTTCGGTGATTGCTGGTGGTGCGACGGTCGCAGTCTCCTTGCTGAACGTCTATGACTCGGCGCAGTATGTCTCCACCGGCGGTGCATTTGAGCTGAAAGAAGCTGGTGCTATCGACATCGAACTTGCTGCTAAGTACGAAACCGGCCCCATTGCGGCCTTCTTTGGTTTTGCTACCCAAGGCGGCTCGCTCGCCATTGGTGCGAAATACACGCAAGGCGCCATCTCGGCGGCTTTCGGGTTTAGCCAAGCGGCAACCGTTGTTTCCTACGCCGCATTGCCCGCACATGATACCACCGGCGATGGCACAATCGATGCTGATGAAATCTCGATCGCCGTTGCTCGCGCTGCTAGTGCTGCTGGTGAAACCATTCGCACTTCCGCGGCGGCTGCCACTGGCGACAATGCCGGTGATGGAGCGAAAGTCATTGCTGTTGGTTATGTCGCTGCTGTTGAAGCTGTCGCTGCGACCACGGATGTTGAAGCGGTTGTTGCCGTTGCTGAAGTTGCCCCGACTACGGCGGCTGAGCTCAACCAAGACTGGGCGGATGCCAACAAATTGGGCGGCATTGCGCTTTCCGTTGGTTACACCATGGGCGACATTGGCGCATCGTTCGGCATGTTGATTCCTGCCAACAGCGACAAGTACTCCTTGGACACATACAAGGCGGCTGGCGACAACCCCAACACCACGGCTGTCGAAACCACATTTGCACAAGATGTGAATACCGCGGCGCCGACCATTGCGATCAACCTGAACTATAACCTTGGTGCAGGCAGTGCTCGCGTGCAAATCCTCAGCGAAGAAGCAGGACCGTCGATCAAAACAGGTGCCTATGTTGCATTCTGATCCTTGCGTGATCTGACGATCGCCTCGCTTGCGGGGTGATAAAAGTGGTGCGGGCATTTTCTTCGGAGAGTGCCCGCATTGCTTTTTGGTCGTGACCACACTGCCGCCTCTCCACTACCTAACTCCCTAACTCCCCCTGCCGCCCGCGTTCCTATTTCTCTTCGGTCGCAACCCCGCCCGTGCCCGCCTATTTGATTTCAAGCACTGTGCACCTTATTATCGCACCGCATGAAAAAATACACCGAATTCGAATGTCTCGACCCCATAGAGACTATTCCCGCCAAAGAACGACTCCGCCGACTCTACGCCAAACTGCCCGGCGTGATCCGGCGCGTCCAGCACTATGGGAATGACCCTCGGATCGCCAATGTGAACGCCGACGCCATCACCAAAGAAAATTGGGAGCAAATCCCCGTGGTCAGGAAAACCGACCTGATCACCAAACAAACGGGCGAACAACCCCTCGCCGGGTTCAACACCACGGCAATCAACGCCTTCACGCGGCTGTTCCAGTCACCCGGCCCTATCTATACCGCCGAAGCCTTCGAAACCGACCCGTGGAATACTGCACGCGCCCTCCACGCCGCGGGGTTCAAACCGGGTGATAGGGTGATGAACTGCTTCTCCTATCACATGAGCCCGGGCGGATTTATCCTCGATGGCGGATTGCGCGCCCTCGAATGCGCCGTCATCCCTGCAGGGCCAGGCAACACAACGCAGCAAGTGCAGATTATCGCGCACCTCAAGCCCAATGGCTATGTGGGCACACCATCCTTCTTGAAACACCTGATCGAGGCCGCTGAGACCAACGGGATGCCGTGGGACAGCCTTACCCACGCCCTCGTCTCCGGCGAAGCCCTGCCGCCATCGTTGCGGGCATGGTTCGATAACCGCGACATTAGCGTGCTTCAAGCCTATGCCACCGCCGATGTCGGGACAATCGCCTATGAATCGTCGGCACGCAACGGACTGTTCTGCGATGACAATGTCTTCGTCGAGATAGTCGCACCGCATCACAACCATACCGTCCCCCATGGCGAAATCGGCGAGGTGGTCGTGACACGATTCCATCAACACTACCCGCTAATCCGCTTCGGCACCGGCGACCTCTCGGCTTTTCTGCCCGATCCAACCGACCTTGGCGACAGTGTCGATCAAGGATGCGGACGCACCGCAACCAAACTCAAAGGATGGCTGGGACGCGCCGATGACGCCGTGAAAATCCGTGGCCTGTTCGTCCACCCCGCGCAAATTAATGCCGTTCTCCAACGCCTCGACCCCGAATACGGCATTGCCCACCTCGCCGTCACGGTGACAACCCAAGACGGAAAAGACCATCTCAGTCTGGAATACGCCACCCGCAACGAACAACCTACACCGCATGCCAATGACCTGCACGAAGAACTCGGCAGAGCCTTCAAGGAACACACCAAACTGCGTGCAGACGCTATCTCACCGATGCCCCAACCCGCCAAGGATGCCGCGCAAATCAATGACAAACGACACTACGCGTAAAAATAACATCCGAGCGACAATCAATGCCATCGATGCCCGCATCCTTGACCTGATAGACCAACGCATTACCGCGGTCTCCGAGCTTGCCACACTGAAAGCCAGTCAACACCTGCCCGTCTTCGACGCGGCGCGCGAAACAAGGCACTTCAACGACCTTTGCCAACAGTTTTGTGACAACAAAAACGGCGAGGTCCTCTCCCCCGCCGGCGGCACCCCCACCCACTTCTACCGATACTATCAACCTGTGTTTCGGGCTGTGGTTGCCTCTTCCTATGCCGTGCAAGGCGGCTTCGACGTGACCGTGCTGGACGCAGGCCCCGATTGGCATACCATGCTCTATGCCCACTCGCACTTCGGCGGCAGCGTGCAGTACCATTACATTGCTACCGACGAGCAGAAGCCTCTTGCCCTTCGTGACAACCAAGTGATTGTCGCGCATCCCCATGCCATCGTCGCCTATTGGAAGCACCTCACTGCCTTTGAATTTGGCGGCGTGGTCATGGGACAACATATCCACCCCGTGGCCTACGTGCTTACCGAGAAAAGGCCGGAAGACGCACTAACACAAACAGACGAGCACCCCGAAAGCACCCATGATCAGCAATGGCGACTGTCCGTTGCCCGGCGCAGGCACAATCCAACCGGTGCTGATCGGATTGTCGCCGTCGACAAAGACCACCTGTTGCTACTCGATGCGCACCCCAGCACGCAAAGCAATGACGCCTTCCTCGTGCATTCGTTTGGCTCCGTCATCAAACACTGGTGATGGTGCCCTCACGGCTCGCCGTCCGACTCGCCGCCCGACCTGCCACGCGACTCGCCAATACGTTTCACGGGAACCCCTCCCCGACCCCGCCCCGACCTACCAACGCGTTTCACGGGAAACCCCGCCCCGACCTGCCAATACGTTTCACGGGAACCCCTCCCCGACCCGCCACACGACCCGCCAACGCGTTTCACGGGAACCCCTCCCCGACCCCGCCACACGACCCGCCAACGCGTTTCACGGGAACCCCTCCCCGACCCCGCCCCGGCCCCTCCCCGGCCCCTCCCCGGCCCCCAACAATGAGGCACGTCCCAGCGCGCAAAACAACGGCGCGTCAGCACACACATCAACAGTATTCCAACCCTACCCTAACCGATGCCTATCCTAACCCCGAATTGGCTGCGCCAACTCCCCGCCTACGCCTCGGGAGCCCACCAAACCGAGAATCACGAAAATCCGATTGTGCTGTCGGCGAATGAAAACAACGATGAGGCATCACCCCAAGTCATTCACGCCATCGCCCGTGCCGCGACGAAAACCCACCAATACCCCGAAACCGGTGCCGCACAGAAGCTGGTGGCAAGCCTGCGGGCAACGCACAACCTGCCCCAAGCCCATGATGGCATCCTGATTGGCAATGGCTCCGATGAATTGATCGAGCTCTTGTGCCGTGTCGCGCTCACCGATCGCACCCAATGCCCCAATCCGCAGGCGGTCATGCACGACCTCGGATTTGTCATGTACGCCATCAGTACCACAGCATGCGCGGCAGAGATCGTCCGCATCCCAGCTATCGCCCAACCAGCAAGCCAAACCCCGCACCTCGCAATTCACACGAACGTCGACGGTATCATCGCGGCAGGATGCCACAACGATGCGAAGATCGTCTTTATTGCCAACCCTAACAACCCCACCGGCGAGCTATTGCCCTATGCGACGCTCAAACACATCGTCACCAGCATTCCTGCCGACAGGCTGATCGTCATCGATGTTGCCTACGCGGAATATGCCGAGGAGGCAGCACGCGCCCACAAGCTGGTCTACGACCACGACAATGTGCTGGTCTTGCGGACTTTCTCCAAAGCATATGCGCTCGCCGGGCTTCGAATCGGCTGGGCGCACGCGCATCACACCCTGATCGAGATGATGGGACGGTTGCGGTTGCCGTTCTCTGTGAATCGGCTGGCCCTCGAGGCCGGGATCGCCGCATGCCAAAACCCGCCCTTAGCCCACGTGCGCATCACACAACAGCTCCGCGACGAGTGGGCGCATATCCTACGCGGCTGGGGAGCCGCCGTGCCCGACAGCCACGGGAATTTCCTGATGGTCGCTATGGCGTCTGCCGGACAAGCCCAAGCCGTCATCACGCTGCTCAACGAAGCAGGGGTCATCGTGCGACCGCTTGCCCCTTACAATTTGCCCTACGCCTTCCGCATGACCATCGGGACGCCCGACCAAATGGCAACCGTGAAACCCCTGATAAAGCACGCCGTCACCGAGGCACAGCGGCTGCACCCCTCTCACTAGGCTCGGCACCCCGTTAGGGTGCTGTTTTGCAAGATAATCGCGCAGTTTGGCGAAGCCAAGCCAAGCGAATGAATCTAGCAAAACGAGCCCGGCTGGTTTTCTGGGGTATGTTGCCCCAGACCCCGCCCCAAAATACTGGATGCTAGATTGCACTAGCAATCGAATCCCAGTATTTTGGGGCGTTGTATGGAGCGGATCGCAGCGTATCTTACGCCAAAAGTGACGTATGCCATGTGGTTGCGAAATCCCAAAGCAAGCTCTTACCATATTTAATTTGTGGCCGGAGTGCTCCAGCGTCGAACTGGGGCTGCGTGCCAATGTCAATTACCAGCCCATTGGGCGGTTGCACG
>JAHZLG010000230.1 GCA_022599995.1 Alphaproteobacteria bacterium
CGCAGGGAATTGATAGTGACACCGCCGCAGGGAATTGATAGTGACACCGCCGCAGGGAATTGATAGTGACACCACCGATTCTATCAGTGGGTTTGCTAATTCGCCGCGCGGCAGTTACTATGCCGTGGCGATACGTGATTTTAGTGTTACATTCTTCACGCCGTCACCCTGCACCGATTCGATAGTGGCCTTGATGGTGCCCCTGCATTAATTTGGGCACGCTGCCCTACTTATCGGACGATTGATAGCCTTGCCTATCAACGGTTGTTCTTCCTCTCCCCGTGTTGTGTGTCTATGGAAACTCCAGACGAGACTCCCGAAGTGCTGGCACAAACAACCGAAGAAAGCAGCTCGCCCAATAAGGAGAAAGGTGCCCCTACACGGGCGTCCTCCGATGGCATTGCCGATCCGCTTGCTCCCCCGGGGATGCCCGATACAGCTGGCATGGACGAGGCCTCCGTTCGAGACGTTCCAGCCCACGAAGCTGCCGCGGGATTTGGCCCATACGAGCAATACGAGCAATATGGGCAGTATGACCACGCGACCACTCCGCCAGGTGCTGCGCCCCCCCCCAACGACCATTCAACGCAAGCAGAGCAGCCCGGGCAACCCGGGCAATCCGGGCAATCTGCAAAGCAAATTGGTGCCGCCAGCCCACCCGATGGCAGCGGCGATAGCGAAGGCATCGATGACATTGTTGTTGACCTCCGCCCTGACCGATTGCGCGTCGAGAATCACGCCCTCGAGGCTGCCTTACTGGGCGGGCTCATGCTGGACAACAAGCGGTTTGAAGACCTGCCGACCGTATTCCCCAGCAGCGTCTTCACCGTTCCGTTGAACGCCACCATCTTCGACACGATGCATAAATTGTATCAGCGAAGACACGTGGCACAGCCTGCGACCCTTGCGCCATACCTTGCAGACAAGGCGGGATATAAGGAGGCTGGGGGGGCTGCCTATCTCAATCAGTTGGTCGCATCGGTGATCTCGCTCGGCAAGGTGGGGAAGTTCGCCGAGAACCTGGTCGACCTCCACTTGAAACGCGAGCTGGTCCGACTTGGTGATCAGATTGGCGACGCAGCCCTCGACCCTGAGAACACGGGCGAAGACCTGATCGATCAAGCCGAGCAGTCATTGTATCAGCTTTCGGTCGCGAGTGACCTTGAGTCCAAGATCAAGGACTTCGCCGAGACAATGGACGAGACCCTCGCCCATCTGCAGGAGATTGCCGACGGTGTCATTGCTGCCGAGACCGGCTACGATCATCTTGACCAGCTCTTGGGCGGCGGCATGCAACCGACCGACCTGATCGTGCTGGCCGGGCGTCCCGGGGCAGGAAAGACCGCCTTTTCGGTGAACCTTGCCCAAGCAATTGCGCAAAACTGCCTTGATCAGGGGAATGGAAAATATGTGCTGTACTTCTCGCTCGAGATGCCTGCGACGCAATTGGGGATGCGGGTGCTGGCATCCAAAACAGGCATTGATAGCAAAACCCTGAAAGAGAAAATCACCGATCCGCAGGTTGCCCCCCGCATTATTCAAGCCGCCAGCAAGCTTTCTTCGCTCCCTTTGCTGATTGACGATACCCCCGTGCAGGACGTGATCACCTTGCGGCGCAACATTCGTCGTGCCGCCACGCAATTTGGCCCGCTTGCCACGATATTCGTGGATTACCTCCAGCTGATCCGCTCGCCGAGCAACAAGCGCACCGATTCCCGCGTCTATGAGATCGCCGATATTACCCGTGCCCTCAAGGGGTTTGCCCGCGAGTACAAGGTGCCCATCGTCATGATGGCCCAGCTCTCACGGGAGGTCGAGAAGCGCTCGAACAGTGAGCCGGTGCTTTCCGACCTGCGCGACTCGGGCGCGATCGAGCAAGACGCCGACCTTGTCATGTTCATCTATCGCACCGACCAAGCCATTATGCGGCGCATCAACGAGCTTCAAAGTATTGACCCAAATGACGTTCGACTGGACGATCTGCGCGCCCAGCTGAACGATGCGACCAACAAGGCCGTGCTGAAGGTAGCAAAACATCGCAACGGACCTCTAGGATCGATCGGGCTTATCTTCGAAGAGCACCTCACCCGCTTCAGTGAGAACAGCGAGCAACCCAACCTCGACCGCATGCGCCAACCGTCGCCGCTGTCGGGGGTTCCACCAAGAAGCACTGCCCCTGATGCTCGTACTGCCCGCGCGTCGACCGACACATTTGAAGTGAATGATCAAGATTCCTCACCCTTCTGACCGTGATGGAGAAGCCGCTTATGGGGCGGCTCCGCTTGATGATGCGGCACTCGATAGGTTTAGCCGTCAGGTGATTCTGGCCGAGATCGGTGAAGAGGGACAAACAAAACTGGCGGCAGGGCAAGTGATGATTGTCGGTTGTGGCGCACTGGGCAGCACCGTGGCGATGTTACTCGCCGGGGCGGGTGTTGGCGGCATGCCCAATGCTTCCCACGAATTGTTCGCCCCCTCCCCTGCCCCTCCCCCCTCCCACCCCTCTGCCCCTGTCCCTGCCGGAAATGGCGGAATGATCATGCTCGTCGATGGTGATCACGTCGAGGCCTCTAACCTCACGCGGCAAATTGCCTTCGATAGCGAGCAAATCGGCTTTTCGAAAGCCCGGGGACTCGCCGAGAAAATGTCGTTACTTTGGCCGCAAGTCTCAGTCTATCCGGTGGCTGAGATGCTGATCGAGCAGCGATTGCCGTCGCTCTTATCGATCTTCGAACCCTCGTCGCTAGGGAGTGCTGCCGCTGATGTTGCGGGGGACACGGCGCGTGATCAAGGTGATCTGAGCGGCAGTGACTTGGTGCCCCGTCCTATCATTGTCGATGCCACGGATTCGATGGTCGCGCGCCGCATTGTCGGGCAGTGTCGTCGAACCAATCATCGGGTGGTGTGGGGGGCTGTCGCCGGTTTCGAAGGCCGCGTGGGAGTCGCAGCACACCCATACGACCCTTGCTTCTTTTGTGCCTTCCCCGATCCGACAACGCCCGGACAAGTGGCACGTTGCGACTCGGTCGGGGTGCTTGGTGCTGCTGCCTCCCTCGCCGCCAGCTGGATGAGTTGGCATGTCATTCGCTTGCTGCTCGCCCCGGCGGGGGCACGCAACCCCTCCAACCCCGGCGGGGGCACGCAACCCTCCCACCCCACCCCGGCGGGGGCACGCAACCGTCCCCCCTCCTCTGCCGCGGCAGCTCGCATTGCCCCGCACCCCGTGCAAATCAGCAACCTGCTCACAGGGACGGTCGATGACTTCATCGTGCATCGATCCCCGTCCTGCACCGTCTGTGGAAAGCCTCGCTAACCTGCCGACACGCCCCTCTGCTTCGCTGTTTCGACCCCTTTCTCGATCCTCTTCCTAGCCAACAACTGCTTATGCATCCTGATAAAATAGCCACGTGCGGCGTCATCTTGTGCGGCGGACAGGCCCGGCGGATGACAACCTACCGTGGCAAGAAACCGCTGGTGCCAATCCATAACGTGCCCATGTGGCAGTGGGTGGGCGAAACCCTGCACCGTCAATGCGCACGGACGATCATCAACCTGCGGGATGATGCGCTCGACCCCGATATTGGCGCATTGGGGGCAACAATCGTCTACGACGAAGACAGCGAAGCCGCAAGCGACCACCCTGCCGACAAGGCGACGCGGACAAACCGCTCGGAGGGTCCCCTCGCCGGCATTCTCGTGGCCCTCGAGTGGGCACGAAAACAAGGGTATCGCTGCCTTGCCATCGTGCCGTGCGACGTTCCAGCCCTCCCCGAGGGTTGGGTTGCCGCCATGATCACCACCATGACCGCTGCCAATGCCGATGTGGTCACCGCGAAAACAGACCGTTCGCAACCGACCATTGCCATTTGGCAGACTGCCTTGCACGAAAAATTACGCCATGCCTTCACCGTACAGGGGGTGCGAAAAATCGACGCCTTTACCGATACCGTGCGCACGGTGCACCATCAATTTCCGCAAGCACAATGGACACGCTTTGCCAATGTGAACACCCCCGACGATGCCGACGCCATGCATGCCTTGCTCGCCGATCGGACAGCCCCGGCTGCCCTTGACCCTAAGGCGAATCCCTACCGCTATCAGCGTCCCGCCTATTATGATGAGATTCTTGCGCAAGAGGCAGTGGACGCGCCGGTTGTTGCGCCCTCCGAGATAGCAAGCCACTGTGATGCCTTCATCGCGGCCCTGCCCGCAAACCAGGGTATCAACGTGATCGGCTATGGATCATTGATGTGGAATCCCGGCTTTGCCTACATTGACGCAGTGCCAATCACGCTCCCGGCACACCAACGCAAATTTGCCATGTGGTCGATCAGCTACCGCGGACACCCCGAAGCTCCCGGATTGGTACTCACCTTGGTCGAGCAGCCGGGGACATCGATGGTCGGCATGCGCTTTCGTGTGGCTGCCCATGACCGCGATGCCGTGCTCCACTACCTTTGGCAACGCGAGATGAATCACATGTCCTACATTCCCATGCAAGTGCGTTACACCCATGCGGTCGCCGGTGAAATCGCAAGAGCACCGGCAGAAGAGGACGGAGCACCCCCCAGCGATGATGTGGGATTGGCCTTCGTGCTCAATCCCCAGCACCCGCAATCGGCGGTGCACCTCACCCAAGAGCAAGCGGCAACGATCATCACCCACGCGCAAGGAGCCAACGGCAGTAACATCGAGTACGCACGCAACACCGCCGATGCCTTGCGAAAAGCCGGGGTGCACTGCTCCGAGGTCGAGACCATCATGCGCCTGTGTGATGCCACGCAACCAACACCTCTCGCCTGCCGAGATCGCCGATGAACTGTCCTTATTGCCTCCATCATACGACCTCTGTCGGCGACTCGCGGCCTATCGAGGGCGGTGCCGCTATCCGCCGCCGCCGCCGCTGTCGGAATTGTGATTCACGCTTCACCACCCTCGAACGGGTTATCCTACGCCCATTGCAGGTGATCAAACGAAACGGCAAACGCGAGCCATTCGATTGGACAAAACTGCAACGCTCACTGATGATGGCGTTACGCAAAAGAGACGTCACCGATGATCAAATCACCGCCATGGTGAACGC
>JAHZLG010000017.1 GCA_022599995.1 Alphaproteobacteria bacterium
AGGCAAAAAGCTTGTCGCTTTTGATCCAATATTTCTTTCTTGCTCGCACCGTTTTGATCAACTGTATTTTGATCTTCGATGTGCGGAGTGTTGCGGTGATTGAAGACTTCTTCAAGCCTCTTAATTGTGTCGAGATAGGATTTCAGATCAATGGCACGCCCCGTTTCTTCTTTGCTGCTTTCTTTCAAAACTCTCTTACGTATATAAAAACCCTTAGGGAGGTTATCACCCTGGCAATTGACTCCGGGGAAAATATTTTCCTTCCGACAGTACTCGTTGAATTCAGACAATAAGGTATTATCGTCGACCCCGCTACGCTTATTGAGTACTAGATCTGAGACTAGCTTGGCCGATGCCAGCATGTTTGTTGTTGAGTCGTCCGCCTCGTATGCCAGCTGGAGGAATCTGTTTTTCTTGCGCATAGCGAGTTTGAGTTGGATAACCTTCTCGCTCAGCGGTTTGGGGGGTTCGTTGGTGTCTTCGGCCATGTCTTATTCCAGCATGAAAAGGGTACTATCTAGGGCATTCGGGAGATCGGCAATAATCGTCTGCGAGGGATAATGCCACTGCGCTTATCGAGCTGGCGCGAGCATCCCTCCATTGCCCACAACACCGCCGGTTTGCCACTCACCTCGTATGCATAGGCTTCAGGCGGGATGTGCTCGATGCGCTGGGATACCGGGGCAAGAGGAACAACAACGAAAACAGCTCTGCCTCACCTCTGGGATGTGCGGCCATTTCTCTGCTTACTATAAGGCGCGAACCACAACAAAGGCAAGGCAATCCCCGGCTGCCTTGCACGGGTGCATTGCGCGGGTGCCTTGCGCGGGTGCTTTGCCCGGCTGCTTTGCGCGGGTGCCTTGCACGGGTGCACGGCAATGCCTGCAATGCCTGCCGGATTTCTTTGGCAAATACCAAGGTGCTATTGCCGGCGATCGTCACGACCGTGCTGGAAGAAGAGTCGCACAAAAGCCGCTTGACTATAGCCACCACCCCATCGTTGCCGAACAGAAATCGGCACGCAACCCGCCGCTTCTATTCGCGCCCTGCTTGGTGCTCTCGCCAGCGGATCACGGCATTTGCCCCCACATCCCGAAAAGGCCGCGGCACCAATCGCTGCGGCGCTAGCTGTTCCGCAAAATACGCCGTGAGGGGGCTCGACTGCCCACAAGCTAGCTCGGCACAAGCCAGCTCGGCTGCAGCCATGCCCGCCAAGGTCCCGCGCACTGTGCCAAGTCCGTTTTGCACGCACGCCGCATAGAGACCATCATCGATCTCGCCAACCACCGACACCCCATTCATGCTCATACACAGGTGACCCGCCCAAGTGTACGCCATCTTTGCGCCGGCTAACTGCGGAAATCGTTGATCAAATTTTTGCTGGATTACCCTCTTTGCCCGCGTCATGTCGGCAGAGAGTACTCGCTGATTACTGCGAAGCACGGCGCAGGTGCGGGTGACCACGCGATTGCCCCCCTGCCCGGTGTCAATCCGGCGCACCGTGGTTCCCGTGGGGTTCGATGGGGTGATGCCCCAGCGTGTCTCGCCCCCCAGCTTCGCCAAAGCATCGGCATCGAGCTCGTCGGTCATGGCGGCAAAAAGAAAAAGCTGAAGCAGCCGCCCGCGCTGGAAGCCGAAACTTTCGAGGTGCCCATTCACCGACAAAATGACCTTTGCGGCGGTCACAGCTCCCTTCGGTGTTGCCACTCGCCACCCGCCTTGCTGCTTTTGCAATGAAAGTGCCGGCGATGATTCATAGATTGCGACTCCGCGCGCTGCCAATCCGTTCGCAAGCCCCCGCACGTAACCTGCTGGTTGCAGCTGCACCGTGCCCGCGGTATAGAGCCCTCCGTGGTAGTGGGGGCTGCCGGTTATTGCCTGCATTTGCTGGCGATCGAGAATTTCGTATGACTCGCCCAGCGAATCCAAGTGCCGCGCATAGGATTTGTTATGCTGCTCGGCTTGCTCGCTTGCTGCACCGTTGATCTTGCCGATGGGGGCAACATAGTCGTCGTTGATGTTGTACTCCGCACCCATCGTTTGGGCAAAGGCAATGGCGGTGCGGTTCCATGCGATCTGCGTGCGGTCGTCTCCTGTCTCCGCCGAGTCAGCCCATTTCAGCTCGTGCGGGAGGTCGATCATGAACCCCGAATTGCGTCCAGCCGTGTTTTCCGCCAGCCTGCCTGCCTCAACCATCGCGATGGTTGCGTGCGGGTTGAGTCTCTGGAGCTGACACGCGGCCGTCAGACCAGCAAATCCTGCCCCGATGATGGCAACGTCGACGCTTCGCTCGTCGTCGAGCATCGGGTAGGCGCGCGGTGGGGGCAAGATGGCCTCCCACCCGGCTCTGCCGGGCAGTGCGGGCAGTCGTCGCGCCGTGTACACGGTCATGCAATTGACTCGTCGTGGTCATCGGCGAGGTCAATCCAGATGGTTTTTAGCTGGGTATACTGATCGTGGGCGTGGATACCATTGTCGCGCCCGCCGAACCCCGATTGTTTATAGCCGCCAAAGGGCGTGCTAATGTTGCCCTCGCCGAAGCAGTTGACGGTCACGGTTCCTGCCTTCACCCGGCGGGCGGCTTGCAGTGCCTGCTTGATGTTGGTCGTGAACACCGAGGCACATAAACCATAGGTGGTTTGATTGGCGAGGCTGATGCCCTCTTCGATCGAGCCAATGGTGATGACGCTGAGCACAGGGCCGAATATCTCCTCTTGGGCAAGGGCATCGCTGTTGTTCTCGACGGCAATCACGGTGGGGGCGATCGCATGGGTTTCCACCCTGCCGCCGATCACAATGGTCGCTTGATCAAGGTAGCCCTTCACCTTCGCATAGTGGTCGGGGGAAACCAGGGCTCCCACCCGGGTTAGCGGATCGAGCGGGTCGCCCAAATTCCACTGCTGCATGTGATGCTCCACCCGTTGCAGCAAGGCATCGCGGACGGCATGATGCACCAACAGACGCGATACCGCCGAGCAATTTTCTCCCATGTTCCAAAAAGCGCCATTCACAATATGCTGCGCAACGACATCTAGGTTGGGGGCATCATCCATGACGATAGCGGGGTTCTTCCCGCCCATTTCGAGCACCACCTCTTTGGCGTTGGATTCGGCGGCATAGGTCAAAAATCGCTTCCCAGTGGCGGTCGATCCAGTGAACGAGACCATATCGACGTCCGCGTGCCGCCCGATTGGCTCGCCCACCGCCTCGCCGCCTCCGGGGAGCACGTTCAGCACTCCTGCGGGCAGGCCGGCTTCGCTGGCGAGCTCCGCGACATAGAGGGCAGTAAGGCTTGTCTCCTCCGCCGGCTTCACCACCACCGAGCACCCTGCGGCAAGGGCCGGGGCGATCTTCCATGCCAGCATGAGCAGGGGGAAATTCCACGGCAAGACCAGCCCCACCACGCCGATTGGCTCGCGTATGATGATCGCCATGTGATCTTCGCTCGCAGGGGCCGTTTGATCGTAAATTTTGTCACACGTTTCGGCATGCCACTTGAGGCAGTTGATCGCCTCGGGGACGTCGACCGTTTGGCAGTCATAGATTGTCTTGCCGCTGTCGAGGCTTTCCATCACTGCCAATCGGTGTTGATCGCGGGTCATTAATTTGACCAGTCGGATCAGCACTTCTTTGCGTTCTGCCGGGTCGCGTGCTGCCCAGACGCCTTGGTCGAATGACCGGCGGGCGTGGTGAACGGCACTGTCGACGTCTTGTGCGTCGCATGCCGCAATATTGGCAAGCGGTTGTCCCGTGGCGGGGTTGGCGGTGACGAACGTGTTGCCGCTCTGTGCGGGACGGAATGCGCCGTTGATATAGGCCCCGGTTGGCAGCACCAAGTCACGGGCAATCGACTTATATTCTTCGAGGGTAAGCAGGGGCATTGGGGTCTCTTGGTCGGTGAAGCTAGGGTGAGGCTAGCGTGATGCTAAGGGCGGTTGGTCGGCTTCGTATTTGCAGAGGCACGGACAGGGCTGTGGCACGGGTGGGCTGCTGGGTTTGCCTAAGGTGAGTCTTGCGTGATAGCGGCAATCGTCGTGCGCAGGGTGCGGGTGACCTCGGCGAGTTTGCGCTTGTCATCTTTGTTCAGGTCGCGCAGCGGTTTGCGCACGCCTCCTGCGGCAAAGCCGTTCATGGTGACGCCGTGCTTGATCGACTGGACGAATTTGCCGCCTTGCTCGAGCAGTTGCATGAGCGGCAACAGGGCGGTCATGATGCGTCTTCCGGTGGTGAAGTCGCCACGGAGGGCGCACGCCTCGTAGAGGGCAATGTGCTCTTTCATCAGGAAATTGGAGCCGCCGGCAACCCAGAATTGCGCGCCCCAGACAAAGAATTCGAGGGCTTGATCGTCCATTCCGCACCCGAGTGCGATATGGGGGTACTCTCTTGCGAGCATGTGCATGTGGTTGAGATCGCCTGAGCTATCTTTGATGCCGCAGAAATTTCTTGAACGCCCGACTCGGTCGAGAAATTCCTTGCCCATATGCGTGGCCATGCGCCCGGGATAATTATACAGCATCACGGGGAGATTGGCGGCACGGTCAATCTGAAGGGCATTCAGCGCATTCTCGCGTTCGGTTGGCACGGAGTAGGGCGGGCTGGCCAGGAGAATGGCGTCGGCTTGCATCGTGCGGGCAGCGGTTGCGAGCGCAAGCGAGTCGGCGGTCAGCATTGCTCCTGTTCCGACGACGAAGGGGACTCGGTTGTTGATTTGTTGCTGGGTGAATTCGGCGAGGGTTATTCGTTCGGTTACGGTTTGGGTGTAGTTTTCGCCGGTTGATCCTCCTGAGATGATGCCGTTCACGCCTTGGTCGATCAGGTGGTCGATCAGGGTGCTGAGGGCGTCCCAGTTGATTGATTCGTCATCGTGATACGGGGTGATGACTGGGGTGTAGATACCATGAAATGTCAGCATGTCGGTTTTGATACAGAGAGTAAGGCTTCCTCCTATTCCTGCATGGGTTGCCGGCAAAGTCAAGCTATGATCGCGCGCCACCGCGTGATTGTTTTCCTGCTTGTTTTCTTGGTGCCTGCACCATCTTCATCATGGTGTCTGCACCATCGTTTTCATGGTGTCCGCACCATCTTCATCATGGTGTCTGCACCATCGTTTTCATG
>JAHZLG010000231.1 GCA_022599995.1 Alphaproteobacteria bacterium
GCCAAACAGCACGACGTCGCCGATACTCACATCGACGGGATTCTGGCTGCCATCACTGTTGCGCGAGCCGGTGCCAACGGCGATAACTTCGCCTTGCATTGGCTTTTCTTTGGCATTATCCGGAATGATGATGCCTCCGGGGCTGCGGGTTTCTTCTTCTTTTCGACGCACAATGACGCGGTCATGAAGCGGACGTGCTTTCATAATTTTCCCTTGGGTTTACGGTGAGAGATAAGGAGGTGTAAAATAGACCGATGCCAGTGCGCCAGTGCGCCAATGCCAACGCAGAGACGATCACGGTGATCACGGTAATCGCAATAGCCGCAAACACGGTGGCAGCAATCATCGTCACCGCAGTCACTGCAGTCACTGCACAGGTGTTAGCTCGGTGTTAGCAGGGTGCTATCACCCTGTTAGCACTCGGCACAGTCGAGTGCTATGTAGCATTGGCACTCGATCAATTCAAGTGCCAGCATCACAAAAAGCCCCCTCTAAGGCAAGCAAGCCGGCCGCATTCCCTGAAGCATCACGTATCCTCTAACAAACCCGATCATTATGACCCACATTATGACCCATTCGAACACCTCCATGCCCATCCCTGCCTCGATGGCCTCGACTGCCTTTGCCATGGCACGTATCCCTACCCTGCTCTCACAGCCGGGGGCGCGACATGCGGTCGGGAAGGCATTGCAGGTGCACGCCCGTTCGGGGCGCGTGATCGTGGTTGCCGATCCCGCTATGCAACAGCATGGCTACCTTGCCGAGATCACCACCGCATTGCAGGCGAAGGGCTATGATGCCATCACCTCGGTCATCCCCGCGGCAGAGCCGAAAGAGCACGCGATCAATGACATCATCGCCCTTGCCCGCAACGACGGGGGCAACGATAACGACCTCCCGGTTGCTTACGTAGGGGTCGGAGGGGGATCAGCCCTCGACATCGTGAAAATCGTTGCCGCCAGCGCGGGCGTGCCCGTTGCCCATTATGAGGCGGCAAAACACCCCTTCCCCTTGCGGCGAGCTGCCTTGCTTGCCATTCCGAGCACCTCGGGCACCGGGGCCGAGGCAACCCGCACCGCCGTCTACACAAATGCCGAGGGCGACAAAACATGGGCATGGGACAATGCCCTATTGCCCGACTCGATCATCCTCGATCCAGAAATCACGGTTGGTCTCCCGGCGGGTCTCACGGCGGCGACGGGGCTCGATGCCTTCGTCCACGCCTTCGAGGCGGCGACCAACCGCTTTGCGACCGAGGTCACCTCATCATTCTGCTTGCAAGCCATCCGTTTGGTACGCGACAACCTTGCCCAAGCGACGCGCGACGGCAACGACATTGCCGCCCGCTCAGCCCTTCAGCTGGCGGCATGCTACGCCGGCGTCGGCATCACGAATGCCCAGACCGCAATTGCCCATAACATTGGTCATGCCCTTGGCAGCTTGGTGCCCGTGCACCACGGACGGGCGGTCGCCATCGCGCTCGGCCTGACCATGGCTTGGAGCATTGCCACCGCACCGGCCTCCTTCGAACCCGCCACCGCCGCCTTCTTCGGCACCGAGACGGGCGGGCTGGACGACCTCAACTCCGCCTATCGCGCGTGGATGGATTCCGTCGGGGTCCCTCTAACCTTGGCAGATACCGGGCTGTCGACCGTCGCCCTGCCCGACTTGGTGAAGAAGATGACCAATCCGCATAACACCCCTATGCTCAAGAGCAACCACCGCATGCCCGACGACCGCGAGCTCAACACCATCGCCCAGTCGGTCTTGAACCTCGCCTGACGGCGTCACGCCGCTCCCCCTCTCCTCCCCGCGAGCTCAACACCATCGCCCAGTCGGTCTTGAACCTCGCCTGACGGCGTCACGCCGCTTCCCCCTGCCCTCTCTGCCCTCGCGAAGCCATAACCGCATGCGTATTACCAACATCCACGTCACGCACCATCGTCTGACCATGACGACACCCTTCCCTGCCAATTGGGACACAGTGCCCCGCACCAAACATCAATTCGTGCTGGTGCGCGTCGAGACCGATCAAGGGGTGACCGGAATAGCAGGCGGTGATTCAATCGCCCCCCTCGAGCCCCACCTCGACCTCTTTGTCGGACAAGACCCCCGCTTCCCTGAGCGGCTCTACCCGTGGATTGAAAACATCTCTTTCTATCGCGATCGTTGCTGGTTGCTCGACCTTGCCCTGTGGGATGCGGCCGCCAAGATTGCCGAGCAACCGCTCTGGCAATTTCTGGGAGGACGCACGAACAAATTACAGCTATACGCATCGATGGGGACTGGGGTCTTGTCGCAGCAAGTCGCCCCGGCCCACGAGCGCGCATTGGATCGACAAGAGCGTGGCTTCCGTGCCATCAAGCTTAGGTGCACCGGGCGCGAGGTCGCGAAGGAGATCGCCGCCCTCGAGAAAACCCGTGCGGCGGTTGGCGATGATATGGCGATTATGGTCGATCTCAACAAGGCGTGGCGGATGCCGTGGGACGCCGAATTTCGGTGGGACCGCAAGTCTGCCGAACGCTTCATGGATGCCGCCCGTGACATAGGACTGTACTGGGTTGAAGAGCCGCTCCACCATTCTGACTTCGATGGCATGCGGTTGTTGCGGGAGAAATTTACCCCCCGCATTGCCGGGGGCGAGATGAACCGACCGATCGAGGACTTTGCCACCATGCTCCGCATGGGCAGTGTCGACGTCGTGCAAGGAGATGTGGCATTGACCTGCGGCATTTCGGGGCATCGCCGCGTGGCCGGCATGGCCGAGCTCTGCCACGCCGTTTGGTCTCCCCATACGTGGGGGTGTGGGTTAGCGATGCTGGCGAATCTGCAGGCGGCGGCGGGATTGTCTGCGCCGCCCTTTACCGAATACCCCCTGGAATTGCCGGGATGGGATGAACCCGTGCGCGACTTTATGTTTGCCGAACCAATCGTCGCAAAGGACGGGTGCATCGAATTGCCCGACCGTCCGGGGATTGGCTACGATCTCGACGAGGACAGGCTGCAAGCAACTCGCCTGTGATGCGCCCCCGTGAACGCCGCCACCTTATTGGCTATTAAGTTGATCACAAAATTAGTGGCCATGATGGCTGGCAACGTTGGCGGCTATTAGGCTGATCACAAAATTAGTGGCTATGATGGCTAGCAACGTTGGTGGCGATTACGCTGATCGCAAAATTGATCCTAACGCCGGTCGCAATGCCGGTGCGCGGTTAGCCGTACCGCTGAACACAATGACTGTCGTGACATGAAAGTCGCATGCCCCCCATCCTCATCGAGGGGACGGGGGGCAAAAAAAGAAGCGAAGGAATGCAACCGATAAGCCGGGTTCTGTCACATCGATGCCGGCCAAAGCCAAGCACACCATGCGGACAACCATTCATCTGAGACTGTCGTCACCGACAGCCTTCTGCGACAACCACCACACCACCATAGCGAGTACGGCTACATTCGCCCGCACTGTGGTCACTGGGTGACCATGGCGGGGCAGAATCGGTGTGTCTCTATCTTGCATCTGGTGGGGTTTGCCTAGCCCAATGTGGTTGCCCACGTCGGCGGTGCGCTCTTACCGCACCTTTTCACCCTTACACCGCACATTGCCGCGAAGACAATGCGGATGCGGTTTGTTTCTGTGGCACTTTCCCTACACGTCCTTCGGCGTGCGCCGGTCATTAGCCGGCACCATGTACCCGTGATGCCCGGACTTTCCTCAGCAACGCCGCTGGTGATAGCCATCCCAAGAAATTGGGAGACCATCACAGGACGCCGCCGCGATTGTCTGGTTACCCTGCCATCGTGCCATAGATCACGCACCACCGCAAGAGAAGACACGCCGTGGGGAGCTGTCGGAAGCTGTCGGAAGAGGGAGCGTCACGCTGAGAGGCCTTTGCGTCACGCTGAGGGGCAGCAGTAACGTCACGCTGAGAGGCAGCAGTAACGTCACGCTGAGAGGCAGCAGTAACGTCACGCTGAGAGGCAGCA
>JAHZLG010000232.1 GCA_022599995.1 Alphaproteobacteria bacterium
ATCCAAAACCACCGCGAGCAGAAAGCCCATCAATGCGGAATCCCCGCGCTTCCGGCAGGTTGTCAAAATTAATCTCTGCAGAGAAATCGGATCGATCACCGCTCCCCCAGACCACATAGCTTGCCCCCTTCGCGGTTATAATCGTCCCCGTCGTCGCAGCGACTGAGCCAAACACGATATCATCGTACCCATCGCCGTTCAGATCGGCGTCCGTCGAAATTCCTCTGGAAAAGTAATATGAGTTGTCGCCCATCATGCTGAATCCGTCGGTATTTGCGCCATCGGCGGAAATCCCAGCCACATCAAAAACCCGGGGTGAATCAGGATCATCCGGTTCGGTCGGCGTGCCAAAATCCTTCGACGCCTTGCCCCAGATCACGAAGGTTTCGCCGTTGCCAGCCGCAACCACAATCTCGCTATAGCCATCTCCATCGAGATCGCCAGCGGCACTGACTCCTAATCCTAAGCTGTAGTTTCGATCTTCATTGCTCAGGTTATCAATCACGAAGCCCTGATCGGGGGAAAGGGCAAAGATATTGTTGGGCAGGGTGGTGAAATCCTGCCCGCCCCAAAACACGAAGGCACGCCCGTCATAGGCGGAGCCTGCGTTCACTCCCGAAACTTGCGGGAAATATGAGCTCCCTACTAAAATGTCGTCATAGCCGTCCCCATTAATGTCCCCGAGTGAGCCGAGGTGTTCGCCAAGACCTGTCGTGGTTGATTTGTTCGCATATGAGTACTGGTGCGGCAAATAGGCAAAGCCTTGGCTTGCTGTGATGTTCTCTATCTGAAGTAAGGCCGGAATAGCAGTGGGATCGAGCGATACCGCGGCGGCATCATTGTAGCCAGTAAATTCCACATTCTTGAGCAAAATCGTTTGCGCATTGTGGTTGACCGTCACATCCCCCTCTGCGTTGGTGCTAAGAAGATATTGATTCTGATTGTTTTTGAAATACACGGTATCGAGGGTGCCATCGCCCCCATCAATGGTGAGGCTCGCACTATTCCCGGTCAGTTCGATATTGCGGAAGGTGTCGTCTTCGCTTCCCCCATCCAGCAACAGACTCCCTCTGAAACCCGAGAGGGTAATGTTTTCGAACAGGTCTGCCCCGGTGCCGCTTTCGACGGTAAGTGAGCTGGTATTCCCTGACAACGAAATATCAGTGATCGTGTCCGCCCCCGCCCCGGTCGTGATCGAGAGGGTCGATTCGTTCCCGGTGAGGGAAATGCCCTGCACCAGCTGACCGACCGCACCAAATGCGAGATACCCTTGGGAACTTTCCCCCGAAAGGGTAACGGATTCCACCGTCGCCGCCCCATCGTTCATGGAAATGGTCAGCGATGAGGACGCCCCCGATGCCTCGATCCGAGAGATGGTGTCCGTGCCGCCGCCGTGCAGAATATGAAGGCTTCCGTGCTCTCCCGCGAGGGTAACGGATTGGATGGTGTTGATGCCAATCCCCGCATCGAGGGTGACAGACGTGTCGTCACCCAGAATGTTCACCGCTTTCAGGGTGTCATTCCCGTCGCCGCCATGGATGCTGAGGCGAGCCTCCCCCGCCCCGAAGTCGAGACCCTCGACCCTATCGTCGCCGTCGCCCAAGGTAATATCCAGATAACCCCCGCGCCCATCAAGCGAGGTGTCGACCACGGTGTCATCCCCAGCCCCAGTCGCAATCAATGCCCAGGCCGAAGCCGAGTGCAGGAATTCAAAATAGGCCCCGGCAACCTCATCACTGCCCTCACCGGTGTCAATGACCACAAGCGAGGGTGCCGCCGCCTCCGAAGCCACATAGGTAACCGACAACACCATATCATCGCCATCGTTGGTTTTCACAAAAACCCCGCCATTGGGGACCGCTTCCAGTTGCGCCAGAATGACAAGGTCGTTGGCGGTGCTTTTCGTCGACAAAGAGGTGTCGACCGATGCCGTCGGACTAAAGATCAGGCGCGTGTAGCGCGTGGCACTGTCCGTCGCGAAAAAATGGCCTTCGTGTCCGATGTTCTCGATCCCTGCGATTACCATTTGGGGGGCGGGGATTTCGTTGATCCAATCAGTGACGGTCGAGGTGCCAGCATAATCACCGCTGAGCAGATAGTCGCCTGCACCGAGGGTAAGGGTGTCGTTACCACTTCCTCCGTCGACCAGCCCGCCGCCAAAGCTGCTCCCGACGGTGTTCCAGCCGAAGGTGTCGTTTCCACTGCCGCCGTCAATCGTGCTGTTCGTCCCTAGGAGGATGTTGCCAGCGATGTAATCGTTGTTTGCACCCGCATAGATATAGCTATCAACCCCCGATAGCGTGTTGTCGATAATGCTGTCATCGTGCTCGTCGCCGTTAATCTTGAAATTGTCGCCCGAGATCGTGTTGTCGGCAATGGTGTCATTGTTCCTGCCGCCGTTAATCTCGACAGTGTCGCCCGAGATCGTGTTGTCGGTAATGGTGTCATTGTTGATCCCTGCATAGATGGCAGCATCATCCCCCGCAATCGTGTTCGACGAGAACACATCAGTCCCCCCACCAAAGACAACACGCAGGCCATCACCCTTGAATTTGTTGGCTATGATCCTGTCCTTGTCATCGCCCGTATCAATGGAGTACGAATCGCCGGTGATCTTGCCGTCGCGGAAGATGTCTTCCCCGGCCAACAGAGTCAAAACCCCGCCATCCTCGGCGATGGTGAAGCCGGTCAGAAAGGAGTCGAGAGTCGTCGACACGCGGGCACCAGGCTCGTGGTCAACGCTTACCCCAGCCAACACAATCGAATCCACGCCTATTGGCACAAAACCACCGATGTCGATATAGTTAACGAACTCGAAATCCTTCAGGAGCGCGCCGTTCACCATTGTCACGGTGGTGTCAGTGCCATCAATATCGATAACCGTCGAGGTCGGGGAGTATAAGATCGTCCCCGAAATTTCGTAGGTGTCCGTGCCTTCCCCCGCGTCGAGCAGGTAGCGATCAACCACAGCCGGGGAGCTGCCACTAAGCAATGCGTTCTCGGTGAAGGTATCGTTGCCCGCCCCGCCGTAGATGCGCACCTGTCCAATGCCGGTGCCGTCCTCGGCTCCACCGGTCAGGGTGAAGGTGTTAGCCCCAAAAGTGTCCTGACCGTCCCCCAAGGACACAACAATCTCGGCAACCGTGTCGAGTGCTTCGAAGGTGTTCCCAGTAAAGACGTCATTGCCTTCATCGCCCTCGAGGGTGATGGACATGATCGCGGCCCCCGCGCGCACGCTGTTGCTCACGAAGCTGTCGTTCCCGGCACCAAGGGCAACCGAGACGGTCGTGACATTCGCCGTCGAGGAAAACACGTTGCCCTCCACGGTGTCATCCCCATCGCCGGTCATAATCGGATACCGCGCGAAAGCCCACTCGCCCGGGGTGTTCGCGCCCGATTTGTTGCCAGGCCCATTTCCGGTTCCGTCGCCGGGGCCCTCTCCGCTGCCCGGGTTTCCCGAGCCCGCCTCGGGAGGCGTGTATGCCTCAATCCTCAGGTCAACCCCGTTCGCCGCGGCAAAGGTGTTCCCAGTAATCCGATCATCGCCATCGGCATAGGCTATCGAGATGGCATTGCCGTCCAGTGTTTCCCCGGCCAACTCGGTTGCCTCCGTCCCGGGGGTGACGACCGTAGGGGGGGGATCGATGTCAAACGATACCGTGATGCTGGAAGTCTCATCGACTTTGGTGGCTGTGATGATGTATTGCCGCACGGGGTCGTCGAGGTAGATGCCCGCCTGCTCACCATCGGTCGTGTCGGCATCAACGGTCACGGTGACCTTCCTGTCGGTGCCGAGCGAGGCAAAAGTCGCCGTGCTCCCGTCGAGGTTTGTGATGCTGTAGGTCGTGTTGTTGCCCACGTTGGCGAACAACGTCGGGACGTCGAACACAAAGTTACTCTTATCGTCACCACCAAAGGTAGTTTCTGCACCATAAGCCACCAACAGTGGTTGTGCAGTGGGCTGGACAACATAGTACAGTGCCACCGTCGCCGACGTGTCATCGGTGGAATCCGCCGAGGTGCCAGCATTGTCATTTGCGGTCACAACGAGGCTCACAATGCCCGGGGTGCTCGATGCGGGCACCGTGATGACCGAGCCGTTGATACTCGCTGTCACCGAATCGTGGGCATAAGACACGGTTCCCACCCCAGCAAATGCGCCGCTCGCATTGACACTCACGTCAGAGCCGTTGACCTTCCCAAAGGTAACAAGCGGCAATGTGACGACCGCAACACCGCTGTCACGCAAGGACAAGGTCACCACCGTGCTGTCATCATCGGCATCGGTCGCCGTCACCGACACCAGAAGGACCCCCTGATCCGCGAAGTAGGTTTGCACCCCATCAGGGTTCGCAAGGGTGAGCATGCCGCCATCAAGCACGAAAGAATCCGCAGCCAATTCAGACACCGCCCCCAATTCATACGACAGGTCACCATTGCCCCCCGCGACAAAGCCGGCTAGGTCGAACACCTGCGCGGTGCCATCAACGGTTATCTCGGTGGCACTGCGGGCAACCGAGAGGTAGGGATCAGAATCGGCCTCTACCGTGACCGTGACACTCACCGAGCCCGCATCGCCATCAGCGTCCGTGGCGGCGAAGGTGATCGTATGTGTCCCCACGGCGGCGGCGGCATCCTCAATCGAGAAGGTCGTCCCATCCGAGGACAGCCCAAAATTCGCCTGATCCGCGGTCAGCGACGACATGGCATAGGTGAATTCCCCATTGCCGAATGCCGCGTCAAACAAGGAATCGGCAATGTCGATGGTGGCAGGTGAGTCGGTTGGCAAGCTAAAGGAGGTCTCTAACAACCCCGCGGCTTTGCCTTGGGGCGTTGTGTCGGACTCGAGCGTGATCGTCACCACCACCGATGTCATGTCACTGCTCGATGCACCGAGACTGTCGGTCGCGTGGACGGTGAAGGTGTATGTCCCCTCATCCAGCACATGGGAGGCCAACGCGATGATCCCATCCGCCGGGTCGATAGACGCATGGGAGGCATCAAAAGAATCGCTGACTTCCAAGGAATAGGTCAGCGGCAAAATTCCCCCCGAAAACCAGCCCGATGCCTGTGCCAGCGAATTCACTATCTGCGTGCCAAACTCCTTATCTCCCACGACAAATTCAACGCGACTTGCCTCTTCGACCATGATGGGAAGAGCCTCCACCACGGTCACGCTATAGCGAAAGCGCACGAGATCGCCATCGTCATCCGTCGCCGTGATCGTCAGGGTGTGCGGCCCGTCCGCAAGCGCAGCATAGCTAACCGTTAGCTCTTGCGTGGCATTGTCGAACACGAACCCCCCCGAAGGCGCATTCGTCGAGTGGGTGAATTCGAGGCCTGTCCCGACAAAATAATCCGCCAGAGAGCTCGTCACATCAGCTTCCTCACGTTGCGCCAAGGCAGGCAGGTCGGGCGTAATCACTTGGGGCACCGACGCGTCGACGCCATAATCGATCACAACAGTGGCACTGTCGGCATCGGTTATATCCTCGTCGGTTGCCGTCACGGTGAACAATCCATTGCTGCCATAGGAAAGGTAGAGCACCTCATCATAGACATTGTACGAAAAAGCCGAGCCCGCAATGGCTGTGCCGTCATCGGTGGTGCCGGTCACGACATAGCGCAGCTGCCCGTCGCCCTCGGCAAAGGGCAGGTCGATCTCGACGAGTTGTGTTCCTCCGGGGGCATCGGTGACCGTGAGGGTCGTGCCTCCCCCACTGATCGCCTGATCGGCTGGTGCCTCTTCAACAATCGCCACCGTAAAGGACTGCGAGAACGTCGCATCGCCTTCCTCGGCAAAGATGGTGAACACGTGGTTGCCCGCTTCATAGGAGGCATCGAGCAACAAATCATGCAGGGAATTCAGCGGCAGGGCTTCCCCATTGTACTCGGCACGGTAGGTCAGCGGTTGGGTCGAGAGAAAGACAGCGTCAACATCCACCGCGAAGGACGGAATATCAGCGATGGCAATCGAGACGTCGGGCACCTCCACTGCTTGGTACGTCTTCGTGGGGTCGATGGTGATCGCATCGTCGCGCAACACCAGCAGGGCGTCTTCGGTGACCGTTTGGGCGGTGCCACTCGCATCGAGATACTCGGTGCCTTGCTTTACCCGAAGAACAAAGGCCGAGG
>JAHZLG010000018.1 GCA_022599995.1 Alphaproteobacteria bacterium
ATGAACCTGATCGACCACTCGGTGGAGCAGGTGGATTTTGCCCTCCGTCGTCGCTTCCTGTGGGAAAAGTGCCTGTTCGATGCGGATGTGCTGAAGATCATCCTTGAAGAGGCATGGAAGGAACGCGGCAAAGACGCGACACTGCCGACCCTAACAAAGCAAGAGCAAGGCGTATTTACCCGTGCCATTATGGAGGCGGCTACCAAAATCAATGAAACCATCACGAAGGATGCCCTGCTGGGCGAGGATTACCAGCTCGGGCAAGCCTTTTTCAAGAAGGCCATCGAGCTAGGCTTCGCCGCGGCGCACCGTGAAAAAGTTGCCGCTCCCTCGGCAGTCGTCTTGGCGGAGCATGCGACGAAGAGCCTTTGGCGGTTGGTCGTCGAACCTCTGTTGCACGAATACCTCCGTGGCAGCCACGAGGGGGGAAAGTTGGGCGAAGCCCTGAAGAAATTCAAGACAAGCTTCGCTTTCACGGCTGCCGAAGCCACCGCGCCTCAGGAACTTCATGATGAACAGTCGGATGAAGCAGAGGCACCCGCACCTGCATTTGCAGGATCAGAGGCACCAGCAGCAGAAGGAGCAGAAGACACCGTACTAGCTGCAGGTACAGCAGAAGACACCGCACCAGCTACAGAGGAATAAGAAGCGGCGGGCTGCGGCGGCGGGGAGGGGCGGCGGGGAGGGGCTGCAGGGGCGGGGCAGGAGCGGCAGGTGACAGACAATTTTTGGATTGCGTTGCGACAATGCTTTGGTATACTGCCGCGCCAGTCTGTTGCTTTCTCATTGCTCCTTAAGGTGTGTTGCATGGTTTCGCTCTTCTCTCTTCGCCAATTTGGCCGTTCGGTGCTTGTTGCCGGCTTGCTTGGTCTTGCGCCCGTTGTGGCGAGCAATGCGCAGTCTGCAAGTGACTGGCCGACTGTGGAACGCAATGCCAGTGGGCAGACCGTGAAATGGTATGCCTGGGGAGGCTCGGAAACCATCAACGACTACATTGATTGGGTGCGTGCTGAGGTGAAAGCCCGCTATGGGGTGAATTTGAAGCACGTGAAAATATCAGACACCGCCTCGGCAGTGCGCCAAGTGTTGACCGAGAAAGCCGCCGGGGCTGACTCCGATGGGGCGATTGACATGATCTGGATCAACGGGGCGAATTTCAAATCGATGAAGGACAACGACCTGCTTTATGGTCCCTTTGCCAATGATTTGCCCAATTTCCGCTATGTTGATACCATCGGCAAGCCCACCACCCTGGTTGACTTTACGGTGCCAACCGACGGGTATGAAGCCCCGTGGGGGATGGCACAATTCGTCTTTTTCTATGATTCGGCGCGGGTGCGCCGCGCCCCGAAGAATGCCGAGCAATTGCTTGCCCATATCGAGAAAAATCCCGGACGGTTCACCTACCCTGCCCCGCCCAATTTCCACGGCACAACCTTCTTGAAGCAGCTGCTGATTGACCTGACGCCCGACCCGACATTGCTTCAGTCGCCTCCCGATCCGGCGACGCAAGATCGGGTGATGAACCCGGTCTGGACATGGCTTGCCGAGGCGCGCCCCAACCTCTGGCGTGAGGGGATCATCTATCCCAAAGACAACGAAGAGCAAAAACGCCTGCTCGACGATGGCGAGATCGACTTTGCCATCTCGTTCAACCCCGGCGACGCCTCATCGGACATTGATAAGGGGGTGCTCCCCCAAACGGTGCGCAGCTTTGTGTTCCGCGGGGGCACCATTGGCAACACCCACTTTGTGGCAATTCCCTATAATTCGGGATCGGTTGATGGGGCGTTGATAGTCGCAAATTTCTTGATGTCGCCCGAGGCGCAGCTCCGCAAGAACGATGCGAAAATCTGGGGTGACCCCACGGTGCTTGCCCCGAGCAAATTGTCCCGCGAGTTTAAGCGTGCCTTCGAGAATCAAAAGCGTGGCATTGCAACGCTCTCCGCAGCTGAGTTAGGCAGTGTGCTGCCCGAGCCGCATCCCGATTGGGTGAAATTGCTCGAAACTGAGTGGCAACGTCGTCATTATTGATGGTTGCGCCTCTCGCCTTCGGGCAATTGCCGAGCGGGTTCGACGACCTCTCCCCGAGCCATGTCAGGGCACGTAACACCATCGTTGGTTGCATCGCGGCCATCATGGAAAGCAACGGCTTTCAGTATGTCGAGCCCCCCTTGGTCGAATACTGCTCGGAGGCAAACGAACTGGTTGCCGAACGAGACAATCGCTTAGAGACCATCGGGAAGGCGGTGGGCGATCCGCCCAATGGCTTTACGTTTTTTGATCCCATCGCCCGACGCCAGATTCGCCTGCGGAGCGACATCACACCGCAGATAGCGCGGATCGCTTCGACCCGTCTCGGCGACGCCCCGCGTCCGGTGCGCTTACGCTACGATGGGGCAGTGGTGCGGCGCGTCTCGAGTGCACTTCGGCCCCAACGCCAATTCTGGCAAGTCGGCTGCGAGACCATCGGCTTCGATGAACAGGATATTGACCAGCACGCGCGCCAGATCATCCACATGGCCGTGCAGGGACTCACCGATTTGGGCGTCGAGGGAATCACGGTCGATATTGCTTTTCCCCACTTGCTCGAAACGTTGCTTTTTCGCATCCCTCATGCCCTGCGATCCACGGTTCGCGCCATGGTGGTAGAGCGACGACTGAGCCACTTGGAACGCGTTGATCTCGTTGCCCTCCGGCAGTCTCGCGAGCTGTTGCCGGATGATGACCGTCTCCTGCCCGCGGCTCAACGCGCCATTGCGCACATCGTTGCGTTGCTGTCATTGCCGGCACACCTCCCTAAGGTCATTCTTGCTCTCCAGCATATGGGGACGGCGGTCACCGCTGAGGGCGATGAATTGGGCGCACAATTGCACCATTGGGCGGGCGTGCTCGAGGCACTTGTGCCGCTTGAAACGCAGTGCACATTTCATGTCGATGCCCTTGAATCGCGCGGGTTCTCCTATCAGAGCGGCTTGGGATTCACGCTGTTTGCTGCCGGTTGTCGCGGCTCGATCGGCCGGGGAGGACACTACCACACGGCCATGGGCGAGCAGGCAATGGGCTTCTCGTTGTATGCTGATTCTCTGTACCACCTCCCCCGGTGACCGGGGTGCCCCCCCCCAGTGACCCGATGACCCGGTGCACCCCCCCAGTGACCCGATGACCCGGTGCACCCCGATCATCGGGGTTGTTGATGCTCGCCATCTGTTTGCCTAGACTGGCATGACCGGTTCATACCTGTTCCACTCTTTCTTCCTCGAGCGCGATCGCGATCTATGACAATCAACAATATCATCACCGTTGGGGCGCAGTGGGGCGATGAGGGCAAAGGCAAAATCGTCGATTTCTTGAGCGCCGAAGCCGATTGGGTTGTGCGCTTTCAAGGCGGCGCCAATGCAGGGCACACCCTCTGCGTTGACGATAAGGTATACAAATTGAGTCTCGTCCCCTCGGGGGTGATCGCGAAGAAGCCGAAATTGCTCGTGGGGAGCGGGGTCGTTATCGACCCCGAAAGCATGGTTGATGAAATAACGCGTCTCATCGAAGCTGGGCTGTCCGTCTCTCCAGAGAGGTTGCGGGTCTCCGCGGTTGCTGGGGTCATCTTGCCGATCCACAAAATGCTCGATGAAATTCGCGAAACCAAGGGGCGGAAGATCGGCACCACTGGCCGGGGCATCGGCCCTGCCTACGAAGATCGTGTTGGGCGTCGTGGCATCCGCATGGGCGACCTACTTGACCCGGCTGGGTTTGAAGCGTCATTAGAGGCTTTGTATCAGCATCACTTACCGGTCTTTGCGTATTTCGGCCTCACGCCGCCGCCGATGGAGGACACCATTGCTTCTATGCAGCAGATCGTGCCACGGCTAGCACCCTATATCGAGCCCAGTCCTTACCTGATGTTTCATGCACAGTTGAACAATGCTCGCGTGCTGTATGAAGGCGCGCAAGGGGCGATGCTCGATGTTGATTATGGCACCTATCCTTATGTGACCTCGTCTTCGACGTTGCCGGCACAGGCACTAATGGGAGGCCCCGCAAGCTGGTCGGCCCTCGACCGCCATGAGAAAGGGCCGCATTTCTACCGGTTGGGCGTAACCAAAGCTTATTCGACGCGGGTCGGAGAAGGGCCAATGCCCTCCCAGCTCGATGATGCTATCGGCGAGTCCATTGCCACCAAAGGCGCCGAATTCGGCACCGTGACCGGTCGTGCCCGCCGATGCGGCTGGATCGATTTGGTTGCCCTGCGCTACGTCGCCCGCCTAGGAGGGCTGCACGGCCTCGCGGTCACCCGATTGGATATTCTCGACGGTTTCGAGCAAGTTGGCGTCTGTGTGGGCTATGAGGGCGTTCCTCGTGATTGCGTGCTCGACGCGCAGGTGATGTCGCAGGCAAAGCCGATATTCAGATACTTCGAAGGGTGGGACGGCACGGCGAATGTTCGCCATTGGCACCTTTTGCCGAAACCCGCCCGAAAATTCCTCGAATTCCTCGCGGTGGAGACGAGCACCGAATTGGCCTTGGTCTCTACTGGCCCGACACGCGAAAGCACCATGGTGTTGAGTGACGTGATGGGAGCATTCTGCCGAACAACCAACAAATACGAGTGAGAGAACGTCGGCAACAAGCCTCCGAAAACGACACCCTAAGCGTGTGTGGCGGTGAAGCTCCTTCGTTGCCCACTGTACGCAGTTGATATGACCTGCGGGAGTGTTGCCTGTG
>JAHZLG010000233.1 GCA_022599995.1 Alphaproteobacteria bacterium
CTTGTATCACCTGCGAAGCACTGCCTTTGTAGGCATTGCTGTTTAAGCCTTCGGCAACGGCTGCACGGTTGGCCGCATCGTCATTCCCATCGGCCCACGCGAAACTATTCAGCCCCCATGCTAACCAGGGTAGCACGGTGGCCGGGGTGTTGTTGGGGGTCACGTCGTATACGTTGCGGATCGCATTGGTGGCGACCGCACTGCCGCTTGCGAGCAGTTGGTCATCGACCAGCTCATCAAGCACGCGCATGAGCGGCGGGGAATTGCGTGGAACGATGGTTGTCATGATGTGACAATCTTTGTGGTGATGGATATATCCGTCAAGAAATACGCATCGACGACATCGTCAGTTTCAATATCGTCTGTGTCTTGGGCGAGGGTGAAATTGTTGTCACCCCCCTCAACTGACAAGGTCAGGCTGAGGTTTTCTACGCCTTCTTGCCATAGTGCCGCGATGATGCCGTTGCGCGGGACGTCTTGCCCGATGGCATAGGCATCGAAGGCGAATGCGCGCAGGGCGGTTTCCGCGGCTTGCTCGACCGCGCTGGCGGTGGGGCCTTCGCCGATGGTGAGGGTTGCGGTGGCCTTGTACCGCCGTACAGTTCCGAGTGTCACTTGGACTGTATCTGTAAGCTGGCGGATGGTATCACTATCAATCTCGGTGTTGATGGTGGTGCTTAGGCTGGTATTGGCGAGCTTGGCAAAAGGGGCGTTGGGTGCCCATGCGCCGATCACTTTTACATCGACAACCCCACCTTTGGGCGAGGTCGTGGCGGTATCGTGCGGGGTGATCGGCACTGTAAACGTCTCGCCGTCCGCAATCTCGTAGTCGATGGTGCCGATCGTTGCGGTTTGGGTGTCGTTGGTGGAGTTCTCGTACGTATAGGTTGCATTCACTTGGTTGGCGTGGGCTCGGTACGAGCTTGCGGTGCCGGCATTGGTCAAGGTCTCGGTTGCGTCACGGGTGCGGATGCGCAGGGCATCATCGATCTCGTAGGTGTTGCGTTTGATGCCGTAGAGGGCTGCTAGGTTTTCGAGGTCGTTGCCGGTGGCGGATGCGAGCATCACCCCGCGCACGGCATCATTCACCCGTTGGCGCAACAGGTACTCGCGATAGGCAAATGCCTCGATCAGAATGCGCATGGGCTCGGCAGCACAATCGAGGCGGGTGGTATCGAAATGATCGAGGTTGCTATTGTCTCCGATGCGCATTTTCGCATCGGCGACGAGCTTGGCCACGATGGCATCGAAGCTCGCGGCTTCGATCGCATCGGGTACCGGGAGTTTGGAGAGATCGATTGCCATTAAAAACAGGGTGCTCTGTGTGGTGGGGCGGAGCGATGTACGCTTGCGAAGCAAGCTACGCAGCGGATGCCTACACCACGCAGGCAAGCCCGACTAACCCGAAAGAGGCACACGTGCCAAGGGCAGCAATCTTGCGAATGCAAGATTGATTTGCCCGCTCGCTGCTGCCTCTTTCGGGGCATCGAACAGGGTGCTCTGTGTGGTGGCGAGGAACGATGCATGATGCCTACGCGGTGATTGTTGTAAGGCCGAAGTTGCCATCGATCTCGATGGTGATGTCGCCGCGGGCGAGCTGCTGCGCGGTGCTGGTGATGCGCACGGCATTCACGCTGGCGCGCGGTTCGTGGGTTTCGACGGCTTCGATGATCGCTTGTTGCATGTCAAGGATTGTATCGCCATTTATTGGCGCATCTTGCAAGGAGGGCAGATCGCACCCATATGCGGGGCGCATCACGCGTTCGCCGGGGGCGGTGGTGATCAGCATTTGTAGCGACTGCGCTATATGCGCTTGCTCGGTGAGGGTGGTGCCATCGAATGCGTTCATTATTGGATGCCTACCGTGAGAGTTTGCGTTTGTATGGCTGTGCCATTGCCGGTGACGGGAGTGCCGGGTTTTCCCGAAATAAGCGTTTCTTGCAGGGTTGCATTCAGATCGGCATCGATTGTGATGGTGATGGGGACTTCGGCGTTGTTGGTGAAGTGATCGACCACCGCGGTGGCGATGGCTTGCGCGAGCACGCGCCGCGCCGCGCCGGCGTCGGCTGGCATTTTGGCATACCCATCCATGAGGGCAGTCTCGATCGCTTCGGTGAGTTTGGTGCTATCCAGTGCCATTAGGCGATACTCGTTTTGATCATCGGGTTGGGGATGTGCGCACTGCCGGTAAGAAAGCACGGGGTGAGCTGGCCTAAGCATTGCTGGGCACCGCCATTGATGTTCTCTTCGCCTTTAAGCGGGTTTGCGGTGAGGTTGATTGTCTCGCCTTCGATGGCGATGTCTTGGGCGGCCGTGATGGTGGCGTTGCCGCTTGCGGCAATCATCGCATCGGTTGCCGTGATGGTGGCGTTACCGCTTGCGATGATGTTCACGTTGGCATTGGCCGTGATGGTGAGCTCGCCTTGGGGTTGGTCGGTAATGCCGGGATTATTTGTTGCCAAACCTGCGATAATCAAGCCGTTATCGGTTTGCCCATTCGGGGCTAGAACGATGGCTTGCTCGCCCACGCTTGGGGTGCGGGCGATGGCAACGTCTGCGCCTGCTGCGGGCAGGGCGTAGGGGAGCCAACCGGTGGTGAGCTCGCCAGCTTGCACGCGGCAGGTGCCTTGCTCGCCATCGGCTTCGGTGATCGTGCCGTATAAGACGGTGTTAGCCAGACGGTTCTCCAGTACGGCGACGCGGGCGAGCAGATCGGCGACGTAGCTCATGCGTTTATTCCGATGGTGGTGGTGATGTTGGCGGGGGCGTGCTCGTCCGCAATGATGCGGGCGAGATTATACTCTTCGCCGGTGATTTGGTCTGCGCCAATGCGCAGTTTGCTTTGGGC
>JAHZLG010000234.1 GCA_022599995.1 Alphaproteobacteria bacterium
CGGGTAGATGAAGTGTCCTTTGCGATTTTGCTAATCAGATCACTCTTGTTCATGCGTTTCTCCTTGAAGGGCTGGTGTATGTGACGTTTGATGAGAGGGGAAGGTGCACAGTTAGCACCGTGGAAGGGGCGTTGCTGTTTGATCAACTACAACAGCGCAGATGCACTTCCTGAAGAAGAACTTGCATAGCACCTATTACGACAGCAACGAGTCGATGAATAGAAGATAAACCCACTGCAGTCAAGTGTTCGATAATAGGCACCTTTTGATTGCCTTTCGGATAGATTCCACGCCGTCGTTTAAGGCATGATCCTCTTTTCGCGTCCTGCAATCTGACTCACGTCCCTTGCATCCTACGCACCAAGAATGGCGTGAACAGTGAGGGGTTTGATCAAGCTAAGGGGCTGCGTGCCCCGCCGGGGTTGAGGGGCTGCGTGCCCCCGCCGGGGTGGAGGGGCTGCGTGCCCCTGCCGGGGTTGAGGGGCTGCGTGCTCCTGCCGGGGTTGAGGGGCTGCGTGCCCCGCCGGTGTAGAGGGGCTGCGTGCCCCCGCCGGGGTGGAGAGGTTGCGTGCTCCTGCCGGGGTAGAGGGGTGGCGTGCTCCCGCCGGGGTAGAGGGGTGGCGTGCCCCCGCCGGGGGGTGCCTTTACTCGCTGGCAGTATCGCCGGCCTCTTTGGTGGAGAAGGTCCATGCCTCTTTTGTTGCGTAGTGCATATGGATGGCATCGAGCGCACTCTGCAAGATGGTCAGGGCGGCAATGGCATGACTTTTTGCGTCATCGGAAAAAGCGCCGGGTTGCCGGCTGCGCGGGCGCAGGGCAGTACGAACCGACCGCGCATCGAGCAACAGTCCTGTTTGCGAAGAGAACCGCTCGTCCCATAGCAAAATGGGCACATCAACATCGTGAAGTCGTTGCAGATTGTGCAACATCGTCCGCACAGACTGCCCCTGACGTGTGATGCCGCCATGCTGGTTTTTCGGGTCGCCTACCACCATGCCGCACACTTTCCACTCACCAATAAGATCGGTGAGATAGCGTGCTTTAGGGGTTAATTTGCGCGAGCGAAATGTCCCGAAGGGGGTGGCAAGCTTGAATAACGGCTCGCTCATCGCGACGCCGATCGAGGTGTTCCCCGGGTCGATCCCGAGCAGGCGGGAGTGGCGACTCCGCCGCTGGGCATCGATGGCTTCAATAAAAACGGAAATATCGTCGGTATACATGGCAGGTGTATAGCATAGTCGCGCGCCAAAGACACACCTTGCATTTTGCTGCTCCACCCTGTACCTTCGCCGGACAAAGATGGTGGCTGTAGCTCAGTTGGTTAGAGCACTAGGTTGTGGTCCTAGGGGCCGTGGGTTCAAATCCCATCAGCCACCCCACCCCGCCCCTTCTCATCACTGCCCTCCACCCCTTACATCCCACCCAATATTGTGCGTGGACCCGGGGATTGTGCGTGAACGCGGGATTGTGCGTGAACGCGGGGGCAATTGCGTTGCTCGTTGTGCGGGGCTCAGAAGATTCCTGATAAGTCGTCTTAGACACTAGTCTCTCTTCGGTGCGGCGTCTCCATCCGTTGCGGCGTCGCGGGGGTTGGCTTGGGCTTGCTGTCGCTGACGCAGCACGTGCGGCAGGTGGAGAAAAAACATATAAAAAGCAAACCCGTTCAGAAAAACGGCGAAACCTGTCATAAATGACGAGTCTTCAAGCACCAACTCGACGCCCAGCCACGCAGCGAGCAACAACTGCACCGCTACCCGTCGATAAAGCGGGCGATACCAATGATTGTCGGTGAATTGATTCAGCATTACCGTTTATCGCGTGTTCTTAGTGCCGCAATATCGAGGCACAAAACAGGTAAGGAAAGACGACCGAAAAGGACGCACAAAACGCCCGACAAGGCCAACAACAAGAAACAAGAAACAAGAAACATAGGGGCTGCGGGACTCGAACCCGCACGGCCGTACGGCCTTTGGATTTTAAGTCCAATGCGTCTACCAATTCCGCCAAACCCCCAATCAGATGTGCCTTGCCACGTTCAGCTTAAGCCATCCATGCTAACAATCGTGGTCAACATTTATGCCGCGCACCGTAGCATTTTGCGCCCCGCCTTTCAACCTTGCGCCATGTGTCTACGCGCGGCCGTATTGCCAGCACAACGCGACACAGCGCGACAAATGCGACCAAGTCGTTCTTAGGGACGCCCCGTGTCGGTATGTTTATTGCTTGTGCCCCATGCGGCGACCACGTTATGTGGCGCGTGGTGACACCCCAGACCAAAATCTCCCTGCATTGTCCCGCCCTACCCTGCCCCCTGAGTTTTCTTCGCATGACGACACCCGCCGTTTATTCACACGACTCCGAGCGAATTACCGATGGTGCGGCACTCGACGCCAGCGCAATCGACATTGGCCTTGCCGACAACCTTGCGGAAGTGCTCGCCGAAGGCGCAACACCCGATGACGAAACAGCCGATGTTTTCGCCCTCGATGACATTGATTTCGATGCCATGCACGCCAACACGACAGCCCCTGAGGTTGTCGCGACAACAAGGGCGGCGGATGCTAAGACGAGCAAAGCACAAGCAAAATCTACCGGGAAAGCACCTTCTCCGAATTCTCCGGGCGTGCCGCCAGCAGCTCTCGGTTCAACGAGCACCGCGTCGCCGCAACCGAGCACCACCATCACATCCGACGCCACGTCTGCCATGTGGGATAGTGCAACCAGCCCCGAAGCACCCTCTGCCATGTGGGACAATGCAACCAAAAAGGACACCTTTGCACCACCGCGAGATGGTGCAGCACACAGCCTAAGGGGACGAGCAAAGCAACCCGTGCGCACCGAAAACACGCGCGCGATACCCCAAAATCACGCAACCAACGCCACAATCAACGATCCCTCGGAGGTGCAACAGCTCCCCGTGCATACCACAACCAAAACTTTCGTCCGTCTCTGCTCTGCTATCGGTGTGCTCACTGTCGGGGCACTCGGGGCATGGCTTTTTGTCTCGGGCGATCTGCTTGCCCCATGGCGTGATGCCCTTAGCGTGGCTGCCTTTGAATCGATGCTCCTTACGATTCGATTGGCCGTTGCATTGGTCATCATCCTGATCGGTCTTGGCTTGCTCCGTTTAGGGCAGACATTCCTTTACGAGGTCGATGTGCGGCGGTCGATCATCGACCCCCAACAGCGCACCCGTTCGCGCCTTGCCACCATCAGCGTCACCGAGAACGAGTTGCGTCGCGCCAGCGACCATCTCGAGCAGTCCGTCGATGGGTCGACCGAAAAGATCAACGCTGCCACCAGAAAGGCACTTGCGGTCATCGATGAGCAAAACAAGGAAATGACCAACTTGCTTGCCATGCAATCGGCGGTCGAGACCAAGCTCCGCGGGGTGCTCTCGGGGCATTTGGTCGCCAGCCAGCAGACGGTCGAACAAGCCCAGCAAGGCATCCGGGCGAGTCAAGAATCGGTTGAGAACCAGCTCAACACGACCGCACAAACAATGCAGACGATTGCCTCACGCCTCGGCGCATTGGAGAAAATGTGGATGCAGAATTGGCAATCTCACGCCGACCGGCTGTCAGAGAAGCAGTCCATCTTGCAAGGGCGCATGGAAAACCACATGAACGGCAGTGTGCAGACCGTCGACAAGCTCTTGAATAGGGTCGAATCGCGTTACTCTCGGCTGGAGGGCTTGCTCGGTGGGGCGAGCACCTTGTTCGAAAGTGAGATCGATAAACGCCAAGAACGCATTCGCGACACGCTGAGCCATAGCCAAGATCAGATCACCGAAGTGCTTGATGTGATGCAGAAGCAAATCTCCACCCAGCTGGATGTGAGTCAGAATCAGCTCTTGAGGGCTGTGGATGATTCCCGCACCCAATTCGACGCGGTGGTGAACCAGCACCAAGCCTATCTGGAGGACGTGCTAAAATCAGACGAGCAACGCGTCCGTACGACCCTGCAGACCTATGCAGACAATGTCGCCACCCTCAACGAAGAAGCATTGACCACGGTGCAAACCATCGACACCGTGGTCGAATCGTGCGCCGAGCGTCTGCGCGAATTGCCCGCCGCCGCCGATTCCCTGATCGAGCGCGCCAGCCAACAGATGCACGAGCAAATCGGACAAATCCAACTCATCGAATCCGAACGACGCC
>JAHZLG010000235.1 GCA_022599995.1 Alphaproteobacteria bacterium
GTGTATAATTGGACAGCTCAGTTTTGAGCGTAGCCCCAGTTGTCCATCCCAAGTGCTCGGGCAAAATCATGCCGCCTGTCTGCGTTAGGCTCAGTTTATTTTTATCGCCAGCATTTGTAGAATTCTCAAAAATCTCATCCTGGCCATAGCCCCAACCCCAGAAATAATGATCGTCTCCTGTCCCGCCGATCAACACGTCATTACCGGGCGAGCCACGCAAGCTATCGTTGCCAGCACCTCCTGCCAGCAGATCGTTCCCTAGGCCGCCGTACACGTAATCGTTGCCTCCCCCACCATCGGCGTAATTCTCACCATCCAGAAGGAAGATGCGATCATTTCCAGAGGCGGCATCTTCGGAGAGAGCATTGTCCCCATAAAAGACATCGATATCTTCATTATCGGCCTCTAGTGCGGTGTCTTCGGCCAGAAAGCCCTCTATCGTCACCGTGAGGTTGTTGCTGATCGCCTGGTCAGAGGTCAGACGAAGTCCACGGGTGACATGGCTAAAGTCTGATCCGGTCCAGCTCCCAACTGAGGATATGTATGGGTCATAGACGTCACCATCACCGACAGTTTCAGGGGAATTGAGTCCGCGGAGATTATTGCCCACGACGATTTGGGTATGACCTTGCGGATCGATTTGACTGATTGCGATAAGAATACCCTTATCTGTATAACTAGTGTAAATTTCATTAACAAGATAAACGGGATCATCGAAGTAGACATCAACGTGATACAGCGCTTCGTATTCTTGGGATATTTCGTTATATACATATTCGACGTGGGAGTGACTGTCATCAGAGGTCACGGTGACGAACGGCACATCGGTGATGGTGTCCCAGCCACCGCCTCCGTATATTGTGTCCCTGCCGCCGCCGCCATAAAAATGTTCGTCTGCAGATGACCCAGTGATAGTGTCGTTGCCTTGGCCAAATCCGTAGTACGCAAAGTCTGAGACTGAAACCATGTGCGAAACATTCCCATCAACCATGGTCAATAAGGTGTGGCCATCTGCGTTCGCCTCTAGCGTCCCTGTCACGCCCACACTATCGGACAGCTGTGAAAGATCGAGGTAATCTTTGCCGCCTTCCCCATCGAGGGTATGCGATCCGGCCTCTACAACGCCGAACCGATCAGCGGATGCCGAACCAGTTACGATGACCTTACCTTGCGCAGTGTCACTTTTGTAATAGGTCGGAGAATCAAGTCCTAGGTCGCCATCGTGGCTTACGATGTTTGCGTCCACTTCACGCGTGACGTCCTCAAAGCCTTCGAGAGTCACCGTTAGCGAGCCGTCATAGGTAATAGTGAAGATATTGCTTGCAAAGGTGTATTCCGAGCTGCTCAAAGCTGAGATGTCGATAAGGTCTCCCCCTCTTGCGGAGGCAAAGATTGTTTCGATACCGACCAGGGTGTCATTATTGCCGTAACTATCTTTTACAGTTACCGTTCCACTGTCAGAGAGCGACACCGTGATCGCCTTGTCACCGAATTCCTCGCGATAATCGACAGCGTCCAAACCCGTGCGACCATCAATATGATCGGCGCCATCGAATCCGACGAAGGTATTTGTTTCAGCGCTTCCAAGAAGAATATCGTCAAAATCAGTGCCCCAAGCATTTTCGATACTTTCAAGTGTATCAGTCCACGTCACTTTAGCTGCTGCTTGATCGTATCCATCAATTGTAGCCCGCTTGGCAACGAAAGTGGTAGTGGAACCATTGATGGTTATAGTTGCCTCGGTGCCAAGGTTGACAGTGACTCCCAGAGGATCAGATGCTCCACCTGCATCACTGCCCCAACGATGGTAGCCTGTCTTTATCTCTTTGTAGTAATCAACGGTGTCAAACCCCTCTCCCCCGTCGAGTTTGTCATTGCCTTGATCGCCGACCAAGGTATCGTTGCCGTCTTCGCCATTGATCGTGTCATTACCGCGTCCGCCAATCAAAATGTTAGCCTCCGCGGTTCCAGTTATGGTATCGTTACCATCGGAACCAACCGCATGTTCGATCGCCCCATCTAGGGTGACAATGGAGCTCGTTCCCAAATCGTCATCAAACAATGTCAAACTCCCGTCCACGCTGCTGGTAGAAAGGGTAATAGAGGCACGGCCTAGACTGTATGCTGCCACATTGAGGGTGTCCGTTCCTCCATCAGTCTCGGCAATGGTGTCTCTGCCGCTGTCTGCTTTACCGTGCCCGTCCTGGGTGACCACACTAACGAGTGCGTAGTCATCGGTGATGATGTATACGTCGTCCTCACCGGTGGCGTAGGCGTCGGCACCCGTCTTGTCCCCGTAAAATTCCAATCGCGCAAGCGTAATATCATCCCAAGTAACCGTAGTCGCGGGGTATTCAATGCCATTTTGAATGTCGGTATCGTCAAAGTTGCTGAGTTTGAGTATCCAATTGCCCTGTGAATCAATATCGCGAAAGCCTTGAATCGCAAATCGATAACCGAAAAAGCCATCTCGCGTCACGTCTTCATCAGTAAGCGTTATCGAGTACTTGTCCGGAGAGATAAGTACCATTGTGCTATTTTCTAGCTTACCTTGAGCAAATTGCGAAATGGGCCACTTCAAAAAAAGCTCCATCTGATCAATAGCTACATTCGCAACATTCGTCATATCAAAGGTGATGTCAAAAGTCGATGAATCTGTTGAATTTTGCTCCGGGAGTTGATCGCCCTTGACAACAACTCCAACCACATCCTCGCCGTCGCGCCCCGATGAATCGGTTTTGGCAGAGGTGCGCGCATCGCGGCCGGTATCCAGCCAGTGCTCAGCCAAGCGCACAGCTGCTAGGGCGTCAACAAATCCAAAGCCATAATCTGGATTGTAGTAATGACCACCGCCATTCCAGTTTTCTGAGCTTCCGCTGGTTGCCCAATCATCGTCTCGTATTTTCGTACCATCATAGACCTCCGAGGTCGCGTCAACAACGGTGTTGTTTTGCGTGGCGAAAGCATTCAGTCGTGCAGAGGAGGCAATAACATCATGCACATCTCGCCATCCCAAGTCTGCATTCGCATCAAGGATCAACCCTGCAATCCCGGATACCACAGGCGCGGCAGCCGATGTCCCGGTGGCGAAATACGGATTACCAGTTTGTGTATCGATATAGGAAGTGTGAATATAGGTCGGTGCGGTAACGAGCAGATTAGCACCGGGGGCAGAATAGGAGGCATAATCCAACTTCTCGTAGTCTCTCTCCAAGTACTTATATTCATTAACGTCTATGGTGGTGGTGCCATTGTTATCCGCGTTGCTCTCGTCAAGGTTATCCGCGTCGCTCTCGTCAAGGGTTCCCACTCTATCCGGTCGCTCGATTGCCCCAACAACAATGTTTTCTCGCATGAATTGAAGAGCACCATCATTGGAATTATTCCCCTGCAGTGCAATCGCATTTGTTTTGGCGTCCCAATATCTGTTATTGCCGGATGCCCAAACACTAACAA
>JAHZLG010000236.1 GCA_022599995.1 Alphaproteobacteria bacterium
CATGTCTCAGTCGCGTTGTCATGTCTCAGTCGCGGTGTCATGTCTCAGTCGCGTTGTCATGTCTCAGTCGCGGTGTCGTGCCTCAGTCGCGGTGACATTTCTCAGTCATCGTGGGGTGTCTCAACCACTGGCCAGCCACTGCATTGGGATGGGCCTCGGAGGGAGAATCACTTTGTCTGCGTCACGCCAAACAACGCCGCCGGAAATGACACAAATCCAAAAGGAATCGTGCCCGCGCAGGTGGCACGGCGCGCATTCTTCACGTGTGCCTCGGTCAGGTTGTCCTCACCGACCACCAGACCGCCTAGAAAGCCCCCTACCCCCGCGATCGCCGCGGTGCTTAGCACGCCTGAGATGAGAAAAGGAAGGGATGAGCCAATGAATTCGCCGCCGCCGGCACCCGCAAGAATCACGAAGGCAAAGGTACTGCACACCGCGCCAGTTTTCGCACTGGTGTTGAACACATCCCGCGCGGATGCGGGGTCGGGGTAATCTTCGATTTTGGCGCAACCCACTGCTGTGATAAGCAACCCTCCCAAGGCGAGGGCACGTCCGAGAGAGAGCAGTCTTTGCAAAGCACCACGCATGCCCCCAAGGTTGAGAGGGAATGTCTGTCGTGGTTGCCCACTCCGAGCGTGGTTGTTTGGTGGTGCGTTGTTGGGTTTCATGATGCTTCACCAAATGGCGTAGGGGTCATCAGAGAGCGTCTCTTGTTGGGGCGCAGGGGTTGCAGACTCTTGCCGCGAGGGATCGCGCAGTGGCGTTTTCGCATCGGTTCGCGCCGGGCGGGCGGGCGTTGTTGCGTGGGGAGCCGCTTCATCGTCCAGAGCCGGCACGCCTCCCGCGACGGTCGAGCCAGCTTCACCATCGGCTATCGCATCCAGTGCGGGCACCTTGGGGGCTTGTTCGGCCGACGCGCCATCCATGGCATGCCCTGAGGCAGGTGCGGTCACTTGCTTTTTCGCCGGCAACTCATGCGGCACGCGCCCAGGATGCCGGATGCCCCCCGCATCGAGCATGACCATCAGGGCACGCATGGGATGGCGAATATCGCGAATCCATGGCTCGATATGCGTTTTCATCGGGCCGAGCAGAACGCACAAATGCACCACGTGGCGCAACGGAAGATAGGATTCCGTTTCCAGATGCTGCAGTGCCTCGCCCAGACCCATGGTTGTCGTGTCGGGCTGCACCTCAGGCAGGAAAAACAATTTCTCCGAGTGCGATTTGTACAACACCAACATCAGACGGGCGAAAGCCGCAGCCTGCACGTTGGTCGCAAGGGAGAAGGAAACCCAATCGAACAACGTCTTGCGCGCGGAATTCACGATGACCATGCCCATGCGGTGGTCGTCCCCGCGGTTTGGAAAGGCATAAAGGAGCACCCGCGTCACATCGAGCAGGGCATCACTTGCCAGAATCCGCAACGGGGATTCGTTCTGAATTTGCTGCGGACGCGACGCGCGGCGGAAATGGACGATCAGCTCGGCAGCTTCTTCGTCTTCTTGGAAGGCGATGCCGTTTTCGGTGAGAACCCGATTAATGGCTTCGAGGGTGCGGTCGCGGGGCGTGTTGATCCCTCGCTCGATATTGTTCAGGGTAGCGGTGGCCACACCCGCCGCCGCCGCGAGCTTCTTTTGGGACACGTCAAGCAGGGCTCGGGCACAGCGTATCTGATCTTCGGTGAGGCTTGTCATGGCAAGGGGACGATACCATGATTGTCTTAGCTTATCAAACAACACAAGAGGGCGAACAATTCCCGTGGGTGTCATCTCTGTGCCTTAGCTTTGCACCTCGTCTTCGGCCTTGTGGGTGTTGCCTGTGCCAAACAGGATGAGGCGGCATGGCGTGGTAACGGATTGATTCCCATGCCGGCAATAGACTACACATGCAAGCGACCCGCACCGAGAGCAATCCCCCGCGATCACCACACGACCATCGCCCGTTAATCGGGCAGCAGTCTCCTCGCGCGACAAACAACGCCAAGCTACCCACAAGGAAATTCAATGTCATTGAGCCCGCTGGATTCATGCTTCATTACCTGTGCGGTGACCGGCGCAGGTGCCACAACGCACAAAAACCCGCACGTGCCGATCACCCCACAGCAGATCGCCACGTCTGCCCTTGAAGCCGGCAAGGCGGGGGCGGCCATTGTGCATCTGCACGTGCGCGACCCGCACACTGGGGCACCCTCACGCTCGACTGCCTTGTACGAAGAAGCGGTGCACCTCATCCGCCGGGGCAACCCCGAGCTTATCATCAACCTCACCGCAGGCCATGGCGGTGACTTGACGCTAGGCGCGCCCGATCAGCCACTGCCACCACTTGAAGCGGGGACGGATATGGCGTCTGCCAGTGACCGCACCGCCCATTTGCGGCAGATCAAGCCCGACATAGCGACCCTCGATTGCGGCACCATGAATTTTGGCGAGGGAGACTATATCATGACGAACACCCCTGCCATGCTCTATGCCATGGCGCGCGAAATGCAGGCCATCGGCGTGAAGCCCGAGATCGAGGCATTCGATTTCGGCCACCTTGAATTTGCCAAGAAGCTCGTGGCGGACGGCCTTATCGACGCCCCCGTTTTGGTGCAACTGTGCATGGGGGTGCCGTGGGGAGCCCCGAATGACATGCAGACCCTCGCCGCCATGGCGGGGTTGGTGCCCGAGGGGTGGATATACTCTGCCTTTACCATCGGACGCCACGCGGCGCGATATGCAGCCCTTGCGCCTTTTGCCGGGGCGAATGTGCGGGTCGGATTGGAAGACAACCTTTACCTGCGTCGCGGGCAAGTGGCGACCAATGCCGACTTGGTGGAGCAGGCTGTCCTTCTTCTGACAACGCAGGGCGTGGCGGTGAAGGATTGTGCCACGACGCGGGCGATGCTTGGGTTGTAGAGCCGTTGCTGGGGCCTATGAGACATGCCACGAAGGTCAGGGCCTACGAGACATGCGGTTGCCACGAGGGTAGGGCATATGAGACATGCGGTGCAGGAGCCCTAGCCCCCCAGCCCCAGCCCCAATAAGGATTTTTCCTGCAAGCCGAACCACCGAGGCCGCCGATCAGTGCGCGCCGATCTCGCCCCAAGACCATCCCACCTCTTATTTGTTTTTCCCCGTCGTGACCGAACGCCCATTCACCATCGCTGTCCCCAAAGGGCGCGTGCTGCGCGAGCTGATTCCCTATTTCGCCGACCTGCGCATTAAGCCGGAACGCGCCTTCTTTGACCCCGAGGCTCGGCAACTGAAATTCCGCTCGCTGGATGACGAGCACCCCGCAACCATCATTCGCGTTCGCTCGTTCGATGTGGCAACTTTCGTGGCATTTGGCGCAGCCGATCTCGGCATTGTTGGCGATGATGTGCTGCTCGAGCACCAATACGACGAAATCTATGCCCCGCTGAATCTGGGAATAGGCGCGTGTCGGATGGTCGTGGCATCGCAAGCCCCGCTCCCGAGCAACCGGATCAGGATTGCCACCAAATACCCCCGCATCGCTGAGACCTACTTCACCCAGCAAGGGATTGATGTCGAGTGCCTGAAATTGCAGGGCGCGGTTGAGCTCGCCCCTTTGGTGGGGATGTGCCACGGGCTGGTCGATATTTCCGACACCGGACGCTCGCTTGCCGAGCACAACCTCGTGACTCGGGCGACCATTGCCACCATTACCACCCACCTGATAGTGAACCGCACGCGCTTCAAAACTGACCGTCAGGCAACCGATGCGTGGATTGAAAGATTTCGGGTCGCTTTTGCTCCGCCCCCGGCGAATTAGTCCCGCGGACTCAGTCCGCAGGCTGCTCCCAAAGAGCGGAACCCGTGGGCTGAGCACAACCGAACCCGTGGGCTGAGCCCACCGATTGTGCTTGCCCTCCCTCATTTGCTGAATCTCATTGCTGAACCGCTGATGCCAACAAAACACCCCGCCGTGATGACGATGCCGCACTCGGCCGCCTCTAACGAGGCACGCTCGGCCGCCTTCGACAAGACATCCTCGGACGCCTTCGACAAGACACCCTCAGACGCCTTCGACAAGGCATCCTCGGACGCCTTCGACAAGGCGTTCCGCCAACACCTCACGCGCAAAACCCAGGCTGAATCGGATATTCAACCCACAGTACAAGCGATCCTGCGCGCTGTCCAAAAGGAGGGCGACCATGCCCTGCGCCGACTCACCCAAAAATACGATGGGCACACCATGTTGCGCATTCCGCTTGCCCTGCGCGACAAGGTGGCTAAGCGGCTGGACAACGACACGCAGCACGCGCTGACCCTCGCCGCCCGCAGGATTGAGCGGTTTCATCGCCTCGGCTTGCCGGAGGACATCGCCCTGACCTCTGACGGCTTTTCCCACGACCACGACCCCGCCCAGAATAACCCCGCGGGGGTTCTGCAGTGGGGGGCAAGGTGGACGCCGGTGGACGCCGCGGGGGTCTACGTCCCCGGAGGAAGGGCTGCCTATCCGAGCAGCTTGTTGATGGCGGCAATCCCCGCCTTCGTGGCAGGAGTCGCGCGCGTGATCGTGTCCGTGCCCGTGCCCGTGCCAGCCCTGCAGCCCGCACCCACGGCACCGGATTTGCCGAAATCATCGGGTGAGGTCGAAGAGGCGGTTGCCGCAGCCCTATCCCCGGCAGTGATGGCAGTGGCGTCCATGCTTGGCATCGATGAGCTCTATGCCATTGGCGGTGCGCAGGCAATAGCAGCCATGGCATACGGCACCGAGACGGTGCCCAAAGTCGATATGATCACAGGCCCCGGCAACAGCTACGTCGCCATGGCCAAGCAGCTGGTCTTTGGTGAGGTCGGCATCGATGCGATTGCAGGCCCCTCCGAGGTGCTGATCGTTGCCGATGCCACCGCCAATCCCGAGTGGCTCGCATGGGATTTGCTGGCACAGGCCGAGCACGACCCTACCGCCCAATCCATCTTGGTCACAACCCACCCCCCGCATATCGAGCACGTGAAGCAGGCGATCGAAAATATTCTTTCCACGCTCCCCCGGGCGGAGATCGCCGCAGCAAGCTGGGAGAACCATGGCCTGATAGTGGCCTGCTCGTCGCTCGATGATGCGATATGCTTGGCGAACCGTGCGGCACCCGAGCACCTAGAGCTCGCCGTCGATGACCCGCACGCCCTCCTCCCCGCCATTCGCCATGCGGGCTCGATCTTCCTCGGGCATCATACCCCTGAGGCACTCGGCGACTATATTGCAGGGCCTAACCACGTGTTACCTACCTCGGGGGCGGCACGATTTGGCTCGGGATTATCCGCGCGGGATTACTTGAAACGCACCACTCTTTTGGCGTGCCCCCCCTCCGGAGTTGCCGTGCTCGGTGAGGCGTGTGCAACCCTCGCCGATGCCGAAGGATTGCATGCCCATGCGGCGTCGATGCGGGCACGACTGGCACGCGCGGATCGATGATGGTCGCAAGGCCTAGAGGAGGGGCGCGCGCGGATCGATGATGGTCGTAAGGCACAGATGAGAGGGCACGCGCGCATCGATCGAATCGATTCCATGCCCCCCCCCCCCCCCCAGCTAGCTGGGTGCTAGCTGGGTGCTAACTCGGTGCTAGCTGGGTGCTGATTGGAATTCCGTCTCTCACATTAATGGACGATCGGCAACGTGCTGCTTGCCTGCCGCAGGTGCAACTTCCTTATTTGATTTTTTGATCAAAGACGTTTATTTCTTGACGCGGTGAATTGCATAATTTATCCGCTCTTTCGCGCAAGGATGGCTTGATTGTCTGTTGTCCTGTGAAAAGAGACAAGTGCTTCACAGTGTGAACCTGTTGCTTGGTTTATTGCGTGGGAAGGGGATGGATAGCCTCGCCCGCCAATACCCCGCGAGCCCCGAATCAAAGACGAGCATGGTACTCCGACGCAGTGACGTTGCGGTAACCCTCCCGAGATCACGTCATTCCTTTGCCGCTATCCCTCTGACCGCGATGGGCATTATTGCCCTGTCGGGGTGCACCAATGCGGCAACCACCACTGCCCCCGTGTCATCGCCTAATAGCCTCCCCGAGGATGAGACGTATGAGATCGGCATCAGCCTGATCGGTGCCCCTGCTGCCAACGCCGAGCAACTGTCATACACGGTAACGGTGCGCTCGACGACGGTCCCTTTTCGCCAACTCACCCCCGATGATTTTACTGTTAACCCTGTAGTGGCATCGATTGCCGGGCTAACCGCAACCAACGCCCCCTCGGAGCTCACCCACCGATACGTGCTGGATATTGCCATCACCCCGGCAGCCAACGGCGAACCGATTCAGCTCGCCCTCGCCAGTGCCCTGACGACGAGCGATGCCATTTTGCTCGATGTTGCCAATTCCGACGGGTTAACGACAAGTGTAGACCGCAAGTCGCCCACTGCAGTGGTGACAATCTTGTCGACTCCGCCAGAGAAGGCGGCCCCTGACGGTGATCCTTTTCTGTACACGGTAGAATATGAATTCGTGTTCAGCGAGGCGGTGACCGGCCTAGATGCAACGGACATTCAAGCCTCCGCGGGCACCGTCACCGAAGTACGCCCCGTGGTTGATGGCACACTGCCACCTGATACTACCTACCGAGTGACGCTTGAGCTGCCAAGCGACCAACAAGATGAGGTTACGGTCGCCCTCGACGGGACGATCATTGACAGCGCGGGCAACCCCGTGTTGCATGCCGAAATCCCATCGTGGCAATATGATATTGTCGCCCCAACCCTGTCGGTTACCCTGACCGGACGCACCGTATCGATCAACGAGGCAGCGAACAAGGCCACGCAGGTTGTGACCTTTGCCATCGTGGAGTCAGAGCCGTTGATTACGCCGCTCTCCCTTGATTCCTTCACCTTTGTGGCGCAGACCCCGGGAGGCGAAAGCATCGAGGCCGTGTCGGTGAGCACCAAGGGGGTGACGCTTAACGAAAATCCCGACCAGACAACCACCTACCTCGCGACAGTCGAGATCGTGAGTCCGTTAGACCAAGAGGAGGCCGTCCTTCGCGTTATGCTCGATAACGACACCGAAGACCTCCATGGCAATGACCTGATGCCCCTCAATGAAGCGTTTCATGTCGTTGACACGGTCGCCCCGAGCAATATCCAAAATGGGGTCGAAGCACGCGGCACGCAACTGCGTGGCGGCACGATTGTCACCCTAACAGTGGAATTCGACTTTGCCGAAACCGTGCACCTAACCGCCAACCTTGTAGACATCGATGACGGGGCTATCCTCGATGAGCTTTTGGTCGGCACGGTGACCCACCCCAGCACCAACAATGGCGATCCGTTCGATGTGTATGCCCACCTTGGATTCGAATGGGAGAACACCACCTACCCGTCCCGGGCAAGCGAGCCGCGCGACCTCACATCAAGTGTGATGAATCCCTACGATTCTACCGACCAGAAACTTTATGACGATGCATGGGAGAAGGTGATTTATCTGAACAGTTACGATGACAAGTCTCTAGGAACGGAGGCGCGCAACCCCTACTGGCGCGACTTTTTTGAAGAGCTTGCATTCCCGCTGGTCGTGGATGGCACTGATCTGCTCGGCAATGAATTTTCCGAGCAGGTGATGGTCTCATTCACGCCATCGGACATTGTGTTGATCGACTGATGGTGCCCAGCCCCCATTCACGCCACCGGACATCGTGTTGATCGACTGATGGTATCCAACCCCCCTTCACGCCATCGGACATCGTGTTGATCGACTGATGGTGCCCAGCCTTATTTACGCCATCGGACATCGTGTTGATCGACTGATGGTGTCCAGCCTTATTCACGCCACCGGACATTGTGTTGATCAATTGATGGTGTGCCTCCCTTCACGCGGCGGGTGCTGGTGCGTTGATCACCCTATCCCAAGACCATCGCACCTCATCGATGCCGTGCGCCTAACCCTGCTGCCCTTAGGATTTGTTGCGCTTGGTCACTGCGTAGCCCTCTTTGATGTTTCCCCGCGGACGGGCGATGAACAGTGCCCCATCGGGCACATCGCCGACCACCGCCGAACCTGCCCCGATATAGGCATCATCGCCAACATGCAAAGGAGCAATCAGGGCAGTGTTCGAGCCAACAAATGCCCCAGCCCCAATCGTGGTGCGGTGCTTGTTCATGCCGTCGTAATTGCATGTGATCACCCCTGCCCCAAGATTCGCCCCCTCGCCTATGTCCGCGTCGCCGACATAGGATAGGTGGGGGATTTTCGCCCCCTCCCCGACATGGACGGATTTGGTCTCGACAAAGCGTCCGACTTTGGCGCGCGCGGCCACGACCGTGCCGCTGCGAATATGCGCGAATGGCCCTATCTCAGCCTCTTCGTGCAGTGCGATGGGGTGGGGATCGCCATTGAGCACGCTATGCGAGCGAATGCAGACATCCGATGCCACGTGCACAGTGCCCTTGAAGACGACACTCGGCTCGATGGTAACGTCAGCACTCAGTGTCGTGTCGGCAGAGAGCCACACAGTGGCAGGATCGATCATGGTGACCCCTTTGGTCATCCACTGCGTGCGCGTGCGGGTTTGCCATATTTGCTCGGCACGGGCGAGGTCGACCCGCGAATTCACCCCCATGCACTCGTCGGGTGTGCCCTCGATCCAGCCCACAGATTCCACCGCACTGGTTGAACCCATAGCATTGGTTGAACCCACCGCACCGACTGACTCCGCATCAGCTGCTGCACCTGTTGCCGAATCCGATGCCAGTCGGACAAGGTCGGTGGCATACAACTCCTGCGTGGTAGGGCTAGGGGTCAGGCGGTGACACAGCCCAAGAACATAGGCACTCTCTCCACAGCACAGCCCACTGTTGCACAGGGTGATGGCACGCTCGGCAGGGGAGGCGTCCTTTTCTTCGACGATGGCAACAAGACGTTGTTGGGTGTGATCGAGCACCCCCCGCCCATAACCGGTTGGATCGGGAGGGGTGAACAGCAAGAAGCAAAGGGGATCAGGCCGGGCGACGAGCAACGCCACCGTGTCCCTCGTCACGAGGGGCATGTCCGCATAGAGCATCACAAAGCGGTCGAAGCCGTTGCTTACCACAGCCGACAGTGCCAGCGAGAGGGCAACCCCTGTGCCTTTCAGGGGCTTGGTCGTGTTGGCTTGGTCGTGGTCGTGGTCGGGATAGGGTTGCTCGATCAGGGTGACTGCAGGGTACCTCTGTTCGAACCACGCGTGCAGGGCAACGGCGCGAGGCAAACGGCGCGGAGGGACGACGACAAAAATGGAAGCTGCCGTGGCATTCATGTCACCAATGTCACCACCTGCCAATACCAAACGGATGGCATGCTCTATCATGGGCAGCCCCGCGACCGGGTGCAGGGGTTTGATCGTCGCACTGTGCATACGGCTGCCTTCTCCGGCGGCGAGGATCACGTATGCGGTGGAGGCGGGAGGGGGTGCGGTGGGGGTTGGGGAGGGGGTTGGGGAGGGGGTTGGGGAGGGGCCTGCGTCGACAGTCATTGGTTGCTGGTGTTTGAGACATGAATGGGAG
>JAHZLG010000237.1 GCA_022599995.1 Alphaproteobacteria bacterium
CAATGTGTCGCAGGTATTCACTGCAATGTGTCGCAGGTATTCACTGCAATGTGTCGCAGGTATTCACTGCAATGTGTCGCAGGTATTCACTGCAATGTGTCGCAGGTTTTCACTGCAATGTGTCGCAGGTGTTCACTGCAATGTGTCGCAGGTATTCACTGCAATGTATCGCAGGTATTCACTGCAATGTATCGCAGGTATTCACTGCAATGTATCGCAGGCACTTACTGCAATGTGCGGCAAGGAATCTCTGCAAAGTGGGCAGGGCTTGCGGAATGACGAATGCCCCCGCAAGGGGCGTCGTCGGAGGGCACCGCGACGCCATGAAACCTTGAACCCCGATTAGGCCGTGGCAGGGGCATCCGCAGGTGCGGCAACATCGACTGCAGGTGCAGCACTGTCGCCCCCCTCATCGGAGCTCGCCGTAGTCTCTGCCGCATCGGAGGCAGATGTATCAGATGTATCAACGGCATTCGTCTTATCGCCGGCATCGGCATCGGCATCGGCATCGGCTGCCTTTTTCGGTTGGGCGGGTGTGCCTTGCTCTTTTGATAGCCCTTTTAGCACGGCCTTGCTCATCAATTCGCAGTACAATTTGATTGCCCGGCTCGAATCATCATTGCCCGGAATGGGGTAATCGATGCCCTCGGGGTTGGCGTTGGAATCAACGATGGCGACCACGGGGATGCCCAATTTCTGCGCCTCGGCCACTGCGGTCGATTCCTTCACGACATCAATGATGAAGATAATGTCGGGCAGGTTCGGCATGTCTTGAATGCCGCCAAGGGCGCGTTCCAGCTTCCCTTGTTTGCGGGACAGTTGCAGAATCTCTTTTTTCGTGAGATCGGTGAGATCGCCCTTCAGTCGTTCATCCAGCTCTTTGAAGCGTTCGATCGAATTCGTGATGGTCAGCCAGTTGGTGAGCATGCCGCCTAACCAGCGGTGATTGACATAGTACTGTCCACAGCTTTCAGCAGAGATGCGGATCATTTCTTGGGCTTGTCGTTTGGTGCCGACAAACAGGATGCGTCCGCCGTCGGCGGCTTTGTCGCGCACGGCGTCTAACGCCTGTTGCAACAGGATAACCGTGTGTTGCAGGTTGATAATGTGCGTGTTGTTGCGCTCTCCGAAGATGTAGGGTTTCATCTTGGGGTTCCACCGGCGCACGATATGTCCAAAATGGACACCCGCGTCGATGAGTTCTTGCATGCTAAAATCGGCTTGCCGCATGGGAATATTCCTATAGTGCTTGGGGTTCATGACGACGACGCACGCGCCCTAATGGGACCCGGCTTGGTGCGTCGGTGAGACAGAATCAGAGAAAAACAATGACGAAGTGATAAGCGGCAACGGTGCAGGCACGGTCGCTCGCGGGCGATACCATAAGCCGAGAATCGCAATTAAGCAACGCCTTCCAAATGCCACTGTGCGGTCGATGGCACCAATTCGGCGCGGTGCGTTGCCCAGACAATGCCTCCTGCGATCGCCGGATCAGCCGAGGCGCGCCGCAAGCGATCACGCACCACGTGACACAGCAGATCGATCCCCGCGGAGTCGAGGGCTGTTTCGGGCTCGTCGAGCAACCAAACGCAGTGCGGGGCGATGATCATTTGCGCCAGCATGACGCGTTGGCGTTGGCCGCTGGAAAGCTTGCCACATTTCCACTCTCCCCCCAGTGCGACGAGATCGATCAGGGCCGCGGCATTCCATGTCCCACAGGCGCGCCAGCGATCAAGAAAGGCTTGATACTGATTGCAGACCGCTGGAGCAAGTTGGCCAAGCGACTCTCCCGAATTCCTTGTGTTCTCCGCAATCCCCATACCCCCTATTTTCTCTATACTCCCCGTTTTCCCCGTTTTCTCCGCACTCCCCGTTTTCTCCGGGCTGAGTCCTTCGCCTGCGCTTAGCGCGGCGGTGCCCGAATTATCAAGCGGTTGGGTCAACCGATGCCAGCTCACGAGTTGCTCGCGCACAGTGAGATGGTCGTGAATCCCAGATGCTTGGCTGCCTCCCCCACTCGGCCACCAGAATGGACGATGCGCCCCCCACGCTACCGTGCCACGGGACGCCGTGATCGCCCCGGCTAACCCCGCAAGCAGGGTCGATTTGCCACTGCCATTCGCGCCCAAAATGGCGAGACAGTCCGTTGACTGAAGACGCAATGCGATGGGGCCCACGTGAAACACCTCTTGCGTGGGGGTCGGCGACGCCACTTCAAGCTGGGGCACCCCATACCGCGTGAAAACAGCGTCTTCGGCAATCAACATAAAAGGCAACGGCACTTTCGTGCTTGTGAGACGAACCAATGGCTGCGGTGAACGATCACCGACCGCCGATCACCGAACACAGATTACCGACCGCCGCTCACCGGCCGCCAATCACCGACCGCCGGCCGCCAACCGCCGCGCGCCAATCGGCACGTATCATTCGGTCGTCGAGGGGCGCATATCAACGAGGAACATGGCAGGACGGCGGGGGTCTTTGAACACATTCCCAATCGTGCCTGAAATATCAATGATGCTGCCCAAGGGGATTTCCTCCATGGCGATGCCGAGCTCCGCATGGCGGTCAAAGGCGCGATACAGCACGACATCGGTTTTGTTGTGGCTCAGATCGGCCACCTTCATCTTGAAGTGCTGATCGCCCTTGCCAAAGTACGATTTGGACAGCACGCGTTGCCCGCGCATGCAAATTACGGGCTCGTCGTTGCCCTTGCCGAAGGGGGCGAGGGTGCGAAACTCGCGAATGGCACGGGGGATGAACCGGGCATTATCGATTTCGCCTTCCACGTGGACGGGCTGGGCATCGATGGTGTCCCCGTGATAGGTGGAGGCAAATTCTTCGAGCTCGGCAAGACGCGTGCGCGCGACGCTGAGTCCCGCCGCCGCCGCATGCCCGCCGCCGCGTTCGAGGATGCCGCGTGTGAGGGCTTCGGCAACAAGCTGCCCAATGTTTTTCTGAGGCGCGGCGCGGGCTGAGCCTACCCCTACCTCATCATTGGGATCGTTGAATCCGATGACGATCATCGAATGCCCCGTGATTTCCAGTAATTGTGCTGCCATCACGCCGACGATGCCTTGTCGCCAATTCCCGCTGACGACAATGGTCGACCCGTGATTCGGTTGGGCTTCGATGGTGTCGAGGGCTTCATTGACGGCTTGCGCGACCGCGATGCCGCGCTTGATATTCAGCTCGAGCAACAATTCGGCCAACGGAGCGGCGTCCATTTGATCTTCGGCAGTCAGCAATTGATAGGCAATCCTTGCATCACTCATGCGCCCCGCCGCATTCAGGAGCGGGCCCACAGCAAAATTAATATCGCGTTCCTGCATGGTATTAGGGTAAATCTTCCGCACCCGCATGAGTTCCGCAACACCCGGACGGGGGTCGGTGTTCATCACGTGCAGCCCGTGCAGGACAAAAACACGGTTCAAGTCGTTCAGCGCCATGACGTCGCACACGGTGCCCAGTGCGACCAGATCGAGCTTAGCCAAGAGCTCAGGTTCAGGGTTTTGCTCGGTGAAATGCTTTGCGCGACGCAAGACTCGATTGAGGCCCACCATCAAGAAGAAGCACACGCCAGTGGCGCAGAGCTCTTTAAGCCGTTTTGTGATCAGGGGGTCAACATCCTGTGCGCTCTGCGATGACTCAGAAGACGCGCCGGCCTCTTTCGTGGGATCATCAGGCACGCGAACCCCCGACACATGCGCATTCACCAATGCCGTCACATGAGCAGGGTTGTCAACCAATGGGTGGTGATCAACGACGATCACATCAACCCCCGACGCTTGAATCGCGTCGAGCACGTGCCCGGAATTGCTGCCGCAATCTAGGGTTACAATGACCCGTGCCCCAGCATCAATCAGGCCTTGCATGGCCTCGGGATTAGGGCCATATCCCTCATGCCGATTGGGAACGTGAACAACGGATTTGCCGCCCAAATCCCGCCAATGGAGGTGCAAGAGGCTCGACGCCGAAATGCCATCGACGTCATAGTCGCCGAATATGCCAATGGTTTCTCCGTCTTGGAGGGCGATCGCAAGGCGGGCACTCGCATCGTCGAGGTTGACCAAATAAGAAGGGTCGGGCATCAACTCCTTCATCTTGGGCTTGAGGAAGGCCGCAAGGGAAGTTTGGTTTTTCTCCACGCGCGAGGCGATGATCTTCGCCACAATGGGAGATAACTCGGTTGTTGTTTGAACGTGCGCGATGCTCTCGTCATCTACGCTGTCGAATTCCCAGTGTCGCTTTGTGTATGATAGCGTGGCGGCTTGTGACATGATTTTCAGTTTCTTTTTCTGTGTCCGTGGACATGGATATATACCACGTATCAACCTGGTTGTCATTGTTTTGTCAAGCGTTTTGCGCGAAATTTTCACAGGTCGGCAGGAGAGAAAAAGATGCCGTGTCCTTGTTTTCTTTCATTGCTTGTTGTTGCTAGTCGTCGCCATGGCCGGTGTGATGGCAAGGGCGTGTCGTCGCTTTCTTGCAGAAAGTCCGTTGAGAGTCTGTTGAAACCCCACTGGCAGAAAATCCGTTGAGAATCTGCTGAAACCCCGCTGGCAGAAAATCCCCTGAGAGTCGCAAAAACCTATGGCACAATCCCTTCCCCCCATCGCCGTGACATTAGGCGACCCAGCAGGTGTGGGGCCGTTAATTTTGGCGCGGGCAACCATGCGGATGACCGACGAGCAGATCGGCCGTATGGTCGTCGTTGGTCACAAGCATTTTGTGGCACGATTTAGCCCGTCTGCGGCGTCCCGACTGCATTTTGTCACGCCGCAGGTGGAGGCACCATGCCTTGCAACCCCGCAGTCTTGCGCGGCATCAGATACGGCATCAGATACGGCTGAGAAAGACCTATCCGTTGCCGATGCCGATGCCGATGCCGATGCCGCACCCCTGCGCATGGGCGAGGATTCCGCACAGGGAGGGGCACACGCCTTTCACGCCATCCGCACCGCCGTCTCGATGGCGAACCGCAACGAGGTGGCTGCCATCGTCACCCTGCCGATAAGCAAGCGTGCCATGCACATGGCGGGGCATTTCTACGATGGGCACACGGAAATTCTCCACAAATATGCTGCCGAGCGGAGCACCCGCCAACCGGTGATGCTGTTGACCAATGCCCTTGCGCCGGCACCATTATCCTCGTCGCCGTCGGCGTCCATGCCCTTATCGGTGCCCTCGTCGGCGTCGGCATCCATGCCCTTATCGGTGCCCCTTTCGGCTGCCCACGTCACCACGCACCTTGCTCTTTCTGAGGTGGAAAAACACATTACAGAGGAACGGATCACCGAGGTTATCCTCGCCGTGGCCGACCACTGGGAACAGATACACAACAGGGCACCGCGGCTTGCGGTTGCCGGGCTCAACCCGCATGCGGGCGAGGGCGGGTTGTTTGGCTCGATAGAGCAGGATTTGCTTGCGCCGGTGGTGGCTTCGTTGCAAAAGGCGATGCCGGAGCTTTCTCTCTCGGGGCCTCATGCTCCTGACACCGTGTTTCATCGTGCCGCTCAGGGGGTCTTTGACTGCGTGATTGCCATGTATCACGATCAAGCCCACATACCGATTAAGCTGGTTGCCTTCCACGAGGCGGTCAATGTCACCTTGGGCAATTCGGTGAAGCGATGCTCGGTTGATCACGGGGTCGCCTACGACCTTGCTCGCCCATGGCAAGGCTGGCTGGACGCACAGGAGAGTTCCAGAGGGCGCAATGCCGTGCGCCAAGACGTCCAGACCCTCACCGAGCAAGAGTGCCGTGCTGAAAGGGTAACCTGGCCTGACGATCGGAATTTTCTTGCCGCATGGCACTACGCCGAGGCTCTTGCCACGTGACCATCCCATTGCGATGGCGCCCCCGACATTTGCTATGGCGCCCCCGACATTTGCTATGGCGCCCCCGACATTTGCTATGGCGCCCCCGACATTTGCTATGGCGCCCCCGACATTTGTAATGACACCCCCGTCCTGGTGTTGCAAGCTGCCTAAATTGCAAAAAGCGGGCAATCACTGTATCTTTGTGTGGCTGTTCTTTTGTCAGACCATTCCTTGCTGGACCCGCCCATGCAATTCTTGAACCCTGAATTACGCAAACGCCTTCTTGTTGCCATTCCCGCCCTGTTGCTGTTGCTGGGGGTGTGGTGGTGGCTAGGAACGTGGGGTTTGCTGATCTTGATCACCCTCGCCACCATGGGCTTGGCTTTCGAGCTCACCACCTTGCAAAACCCCAACCAATCGGTTGCGACATCGATTGTGTACGCCTTGCTTGCCGGAGGTGCGGTTGTGATGGTGTATTTCGGCGGCGGGTTAGGAATCGTCGCATTTGTCATGATGTTGCTTATGGTGCTCTGGCCAGTTGACGAGTCCCGCCTAGAACACCAAGCGACAATGACGATTCTGCTTGTGGTGATTCTTGCGGCAACCGGTCTGGTGCATGTCCTGCGTGCCTATGGAACAGGCACGGTCATCTTTGTCGTTTTGGTGGCCCAGCTGGGTGACACGACCGGCTTTTTTGTGGGCAAGGCAACGAAGGGCAAGAAGGCCTTCCCCGTGCTGAGCCCGAACAAGACGCTCGCGGGGTGTTTGGGGCATCTGTTTGCCTCGGTGATCATCAGCCTGCTGTTTATGTTGTTGGTGTTCTTCCCGATGGTTAGCACGGTCGAACAGGGGGGATTCCCGAGTCAAGCCGAAACGCTGTTGCTCGCTGATGGCACGCCGATTGGTACCTTGCTTGCCAATTGGGGCGGAAGCATTGTCCAATTTCTTGTGGCACAGAGCGAGATCGCGACGGTGATTGTGGCGTTGCTTGCTGGGGTTGTGCTGTCGGTGGCGGCGCAGTTGGGCGACATCTGGGTGTCTATGATCAAGCGTCGGGTTGGCGAAAAGGACACGGGGTGGTTGCTCCCCGGGCATGGCGGGTTGGGCGACCGACTGGACAGCGTGCTAGGCGTTGGAGCTGTGGCTTACCCCCTGTTTGCTCTTTGCGAGCTCGTGGCGCGGGTCACGCAGTAAGTGGACGGATGAATCACACTACGCATCGCACCAGGCTTCGTGTCATTGTTTTTGGTGCAACGGGGACTGTAGGCCGCGCCGCCCTGAAGGTGATCGACCAATCCCCTGATCTTTTCGAGGTTGTCGGCTTGGCGTGTGGCCGCGATGCGCATGCCCTTGTTGCGCTCGGCAATGCCTACTCGAATGCCATCTTGGTGTGCGCTGCCGACGCAGACGAGACCCCCGACCCGACCGCGACCCCTGCGCGAGGGCAAACCCGCGGAGAGGTGCGACGGGTGCAGCGGGGAAAGGCATCCCTTGAGGCATTGGCACGACAACAGGCAGACGTGGTTGTGATGGCAATTGCGGGAGTCGTCGCCTTGACGCCCACCTTGATTGCCCTTCGCGAAGGACGCCCTCGGGTGCTTGCGATGGCAAACAAAGAAGCCCTGGTCGTGGGAGGCGAGTGGTTGCGCCGCGCCGCACAGGGGCAGACGGAGATCATCCCTGTCGACTCGGAGCACAACGCCCTCTATCAAATTCTGGGGGGCACACAGGTCGATCGGCACCACGTGAAGCGGCTAATTTTGACTTCCTCGGGCGGCCCCTTCTTGGAGACCCCGAAGCACCTGTGGCCGACCTTAACCCCTGCCCAGGCGTGTCGTCACCCTAACTGGAACATGGGGCGGAAAATCTCGGTTGATTCTGCCACCATGACGAACAAGGCACTCGAGGTGCTCGAAGCGGCGACCCTGTTCGATATGCCGCTTGATTCGGTCGAGGTGATCATCCATCCGGAGCAATACGTGCACGCCATGGTTGAGTGCCACGATGGGAATGTGCTGGCACACTGTGCGGTTCCCGACATGCAAGTCCCGCTTGCCCATGCGTTGCACTGGTTGCACGGGGCGCGCCCCACCTTGGAGCGGTTGCATGTAGACTGGCGACAACCAATGCAGTGGCGGTTTCAGCCTCCCGATCGGGCGCGTTTTCCTGTTCTTGATTTTGTGCGTACCCTCAAGACGGCCTTCCAGCGGGTCGCGTTCAATGCGGCCAACGAAGCAGCTGTCGAGGCATTTCTGGCGGAACGCCTTCGGTTTGATCTGATATTTCCTCTGGTTGCCGCAACGGTGCGTGCAGCCGTGGCGCAGACAACCGAACACGAGCAGGGTGCTAGAGAAGACGTGGATGACGGTGTTTCTTCCTCTTCCTCCTCCTTTGATGATTGGCAGATGCTTGACAGATTCTATGAAATAGATACTATTTCACGCCGAACATTTGCACAAAAACTGGCGGCGGGGGGCAAGCAACACCTGCCACTCAACCAGTCCGATCAGTGATGCACCAGATACCATGCTCGCCTTGCGCTTGATGCTCTTCTGACCGATGCGCCCAGCCTGATCGGGTGTTCCCGGTGTTGTGGTATCGCAAGCACACAACACCTATGTTGTTATGCGTGTTGCCTAGTTTGTGCTGGGTGTGCTGCGTGTGCTGGGTGTTGGCATTCAAGGGGCGTGTGATGGGCGCGATGGAGGGCTTAGTCTGCGTGCTGCGTTGTGCGTGCTTCGATGTGCTGCGATGTACTGCGATGGCATCTCATCTTGATGTCCCCTGCGCGGTTTGTTCTCCCCTCCTTTTTTGACGCGACTGCCGATATGGAAATCATCAACCTGATAATAACGGGCAATTATATTGTCCCGTTTTTGATCGCCATCACCGTGCTTGTTTTCGTGCACGAGATGGGACACTTCCTCGCCGCCCGCCGTGCTGGGGTCGATGTTCAAGTGTTTTCGGTCGGGATAGGACCAAAGCTTTTTGGTCGAGTTGATCGGCACGGGACGCTGTGGCAAGTGGCTGCCCTGCCCATTGGCGGATATGTGAAAATGCGGGGGCAGAGCGACGTCGGGAATGACGTTTCTGCCGACACGTCGCCGGGATCGTTTGTGGTCACGTCGCTGCGCGCCCGGGCGGGAGTCGTTTTCGCCGGGCCATTGGCCAATTTTGTTTTGGCATTTGTGCTGTTGTTTGGTCTTTATGTTGGTTTTGGACAGTACACCCCAAGCGATGATGGCGAATGGGTTGTGATTCAGCTGGTGCCCGGCGCACCCGCCGAGCGCGCCGGTATTTTGCCCAATGACAAGATTCACAGCATCAACGGCAAGACGATGCAGGTATATGATGATCTCATCAATGCAGTGCGCGACAGTGGCGGAGACCCTGTCAATGTGAGCGTGTCTCGGCAAAACGGGGTGGAACAAATACAGGTTCAACCGGCGCAAATTACCTTGGATGATGGGACACAAGTCTGGCGGATCGGACTGGCGGCGCGGCAACTTGCTTTCGTGGCGTTGGGGCCAATCCAAGCGGTGGTGACCTCTTTTCGGGTGCTGTACGATATTATCGTGCTCACCTTGTCGGCAGTGGGCGAGATCATTATCGGTGAGAG
>JAHZLG010000238.1 GCA_022599995.1 Alphaproteobacteria bacterium
GGCATCATGCCGGGTGTCATAACCCTCTCGGCGTGCTGCTTCGATCCGAAAGCAAAAAGTATTCCTCATGCCCGTGTCGCAATGGGGGCAGAGGCCTCTCGTTTCGTAGTCCGCGCTATAGGGGGTAGGCTGTGGGATCATTGGGAATGATGACCACAGAAACCAAAGCGAATTGGTGGATTCCCTTCGCAGAATCACGTAGCTTTTCGTATACTGCTCTTCAAGGCGTGCAGTGCCTTGCGGCACTCGTCCCCGCAAATTGTTGCCAGGGTGCTGATAATGGACGGGAGCCCCGCCTCGGCTGCTCTGCCGCTTTGTTGCTGCTCCCTAGACCCTCTCTTGCTGTCTCTTCTCGTCGAAAGGCCGACCGATGCTGTCTTCCTCGCCCCCCTCGCCCCCCTCGCCCCCCTCCCCCCCCCGCCGTAACGTCCTTTGGATTATGTGCGACCAGCTGCGTGCCGACTATCTGTCTTGCTATGGGGCGTCCCCGGTGTCGACTCCCACCATCGATGCGATCGCCAAGCGCGGCACCCAATTCACCCGCGCCTACGTGAATAGCCCCGTCTGTGGTCCTTCACGGATGAGTATGTACACCGGCAAATCCATGCGTGCCCACGGCGTTCATTGGAACGACCATCCTTTGTCAGTCGCCCATCAGACGTTAGGTGACTACCTGCACCCCCACGGAATACGGAATGCGCTGATCGGGAAAACCCACGTTATTCCCGACAAGCAGGGGATGAAACGCCTGCAAATTGCCCCCGGCTCGGCTTTGGGGCAGCACCTGTTGAAGGGGGGGTTCGAGGCCTATGAGCACTATGATGGGCTCTATCCCAGCCCCTACCATCGGGGAACAGCCTACCAAACCTATCTTGAAGGCAGAGGGTACAAGGGCGATAACCTGTGGCACGAGGTCGCCAATTCAGGACGCGACGCCGCAGGCAATATCCTCGATGGCTGGCTGCTGAAGAACAACGACAAACCCGCCGTGGTCGACGAGGGCGACTCGGAAACCGCGTGGACAACGAACCGTGCCCTGTCCTTCCTTGACGAGGTCGCCGCATCGGGACAGCCCTTTGTGTGCCATCTCAGCTATATCAAGCCGCATTGGCCCTATATGGCACCCGAGCCATATTTCTCCGAGTTTCGCGACGTCGCAATCCCCCGTGCCGTGCGCGACGAGAAGGAGCGGCAAACCGTGCATCCGTTATTGGCGGCATACCAGCAGCAACCCGCCGCGGTCAGCTTTGCCGATGAGGCGTGTCGGCGTGCGGTCATCCCCAGCTACTGTGCGATGATCAAGCAGATCGATGATCATTTGGCGCGGGTGATGGCAAAGCTCGAAGCGACAGGGTTGGCAGCATCAACGATGGTGGTGTTCTGTGCCGACCATGGTGACTATCTCGGCGATCACTGGATGGGGGAAAAAGACTTTTACCACGAGCAGGCGGCGCGCATTCCCTTGCTGGTGGCACTGCCCCGCACGGGAGACAGCTCTGATGACAGCGCGAGAGGCAACACCGGTCATGATGGCTCTTCGCGAGCCGCAGGGGGCGGCAGGGCAGGGCAGCATTGTGACCGGCTGGTCAGTGGATTCGATCTGTTGCCCACCATGCTGGAGTGGCTCGGCGTCGACCCCGAACGTCCCACCATCGAGGGATGTTCCCTGATGCCGTTGCTCCATGGAACGCAAGAAGCGACCACACCGGGAGATGCCCCGAGTGGCGCAGCCGCGAGTGGGGCGACATGGGTAGGTGGGGGTGCAGGGGGCGGGGCGATCTGCGATCGTGACTTTATCGTCAGTGAATACGACCATTCCATGTTATTGGTGCGCAAACGGCTGGAAGCGTACCATCGGCGCAATAACCTGCCCCTGTCGCCATTGGCACACTGCCGCAGTTACATGCTGTTCGATGGCCGCTATAAGTACATTGCGAGCCGGGGTTACCGTCCCATTTTGTTCGACCTGCAGGAAGACCCGGACGAATTACGCGACTTCGCCGCCGATCGCCCGTCTGTCCTGCGGCGGATGGCTGAGGGACTCCATGACTGGGCATTGACCGACCATAACCAAACCACCTTCACCCACCGCCAGATCGCCGAGTACGACGAGCTGGGGGACGGCTTCTTTATCGGCTATTGGGACGAAGCGCAGATCGCCGACGTCCGCGCCGAATTATCCACTGGTGACCGGCCGCACCGGTGACCGGCAACCACGGTGACCGGCGACCACGGTGACCAGCCCGCCGGTGACCAGCCGCACCGGTGACCAGCCCACCGGTGACCGGCAACAACCGGTGACCGGCAACAACCGGTGACCGGCAACCACGGTGACCGGCAACAACCGGTGACCGGCAACAACCGGTGACCGTATCTTTCAAATTCTTCGAGTGCCCTCGGATAGTGATTGCGCGAGCCCATGGGTGCGAGCACCCTAGAAGTCGGTGGGAGCCCCGCCTTCCGCAGTGCGTCGAGCAACAAAAGCATCGAGCTCCTCTTTGATTGCCGGATCGATCGGAGGTGCCTCATAGCTGGCGATCATCTCCTTCCACAGTGCATTGGCCCGCTCGTAGGCATCGGGCGAGCCGGCCTCTTCCCAGCTGCCGTGGTTGCGCCAATCAGAGACCATCGGCGACCAGAACGCCGTGTCGTAGCGTTTCAGCGTGTGTGCGGTGCCGAAGTAATGTCCCCCTGCGCCGACGTCGCGGATAGCCTCGACGCCGAGGGTGTCGGTGTTTACCTCGGGGGGTTGCATGGAGAGGGCGACCGTTTGCAGCAGGTCTAGGTCCATCACGAATTTCTCGGGGCTGGCGGTAAGCCCGCCCTCCATCCAGCCGGCCGCGTGATAGACCATATTGGTGTGCCCGTGAATCGCCCCCCACAGGGAAAAGGTCGATTCCCATGCCGCCTGCGCATCAGGGATGTTCGAAGCATTGGCATTGCTCGACCGATAAGGCAAGCCGTAACGTCGAGTCAGTTGCCCGGTGATTTGCGTGCTTTGGATGTACTCCGGCGTGCCAAAAGCAGGAGCCCCCGACTTCATATCCACATTCGGCGTGAACCCCCCATAGATCACCGGGGTGCCGCGCCGCACGGCTTGGCAAAACACCACACAGGCCAGTGTCTCGGCATTCTGGAGCGTCACCGCCCCCGCCACCGTAGCAGGCGCCATCGCCCCCGCAAGGGTGAAGGGGGTGTTGCTTACCGGTTGGCCGCGCTTGGCCATCTCCCGCATGCCCACGAGCATGAGGTGATCCACCCGCAACGGAGAGCTGGTGTTGATGTTGGTGAAGACGCAGGGCTCGGCCATCATCTGCGCATCGGTTTTCCCGTTGGCAATCCGCGCAATCTCATAGCCATCGAGCACGCGTTCATACCCCAAGGAGTACACCTGAAACACCTTGTCGGTAAGCAAGGCAAAGTCGCGATAGGCCTCGAGGTGGCGGTATTTGGCGTGAATGTCCACAGGCTCGACCGGGTAGCCGCCGTTGAAGTGGATGATGTTTGCCATCTGCGACAGCTTCACCAGCGTGCGGAATTGCTCGTGCGTGCCGGGGCATCTTTTCGTATCGCGGTCTTTGTAATTGGGGGGGGAGCCCACAGCAGCAAAATTCGCCGTCCCATCGCCGAGCCCGATCGTATGGGCGGGATTGCGGGCGTGTATCTTGAAGCTGCTCGGGGCATAGCCGACGTACTCCATGACGAGCTCGCGCCCCATGCGGACATTGCCGGTGTCGCGATCCACCTTTGCCCCGATCGACTCGAGCAGATCGAGGGCATCAGTGTCCAAAAACCGAATGCCGAGGTCTTCGATCACCTCCATTGAGGCATCGTGAATCAGATCGACCGCCTCATCGCCGAGCTGGTTCACCGGGGCCTGCATATAGCGTGGCGGCTGGAAAGGATAGCGTTGCCACGGCTTTGGCCCGGCGGCAGCGGCTTCCCTTGCGCCACTGCGCCCGCCAGACCGTTTGCGTTTGGGGGTGTTTTCCGCAGAGGGAGCCTGCTCATGGCTGGATTTCGACTGAAGGGAGTCGCTCGATTCGGCAGTGGTTTCTGTCGGCATGAAAAGCACCAATAA
>JAHZLG010000239.1 GCA_022599995.1 Alphaproteobacteria bacterium
CAAGCCATGTTCATGACTTGGCGGTGTGGAGCAAGGGCGTCTTGTTCGGGTTGCTTGTCGCGTTCGGGCAGGGTCACCCCGGCATCTTTGGCCAGGATTACGAGTGCCTCCCCGAAGCCCATGCCTAGTTTGTCGGTGTGCCAGTTGAACACGTCACCATTGGCACCGCACCCGAAGCAGTGATAAAACCCCTTGTCTTCAACCACCGAAAACGAGGGCGTCTTTTCGGGATGGAACGGGCACAGCCCGGTGAATTCGCGGTTTTTGCGCGTGAGTTTAACCTCTCTTCCGACATAGCCCGCGAGACTCAAACGCCGTTTGATGTCATCGCGTACGGTAGAAATATCAGCCAAGCGTGAAATCCGTGAGGGAAAGAGTACTGTGGGGCATTATCACGAAGGCAGGCGGCACGACGGCAGTTCGCAGGGGGCCGAGCAAAACCTCGGCTTGGGGACGGCATGGGGTGCGGAGGGCACCTTCTTGCGCGGCTTCGGTGCGTTCGATGGTGAATGCATCTTTGGTGTTGCCCGATGCCGAGGCGGTGCATGGCAGTGACAACGGGGCGACCCCGCAAATTAACAGGGTGGGAGATTTAGTATAACGAGAGATCAGTGGCGGAGGTCGGTGTCGAAGACAAACATCTTTGTGATGCACAGTCGTCCGCCGCCTCGCCAAGGGAGGAGCGTGGTATCAACGTCCGCAGGGGGAGGGGGCACGACGGTAGGCGGCGCGGCGGCAGTCCGCAGGGGGAGTGGGCACGGGCACGGGTGTCCTCAGCGGCGACGGGAGGCAATTATCTATGCCGTGACCTCTGCGACGTCGATGACGACCTTGCCCATCACGAGCCCATTTTCCATCATATGATGGGCATCGTGGGCATTTTCAAGGGCGAAGCGACCGGCGAGTGGATTTTTCAGGGTCCCACTGCGGAACAGCGGCCAGACTTGTTCTTTTATCGCCCGTGCAATCTCGGCCTTGCTTTCGCGAGACTGGGCACGCAGGCGGGAGCCGGTGACCTGCAATTGATTCCGTAAGATAGCCGTCATATCGAGCGGTGCCTTCGGCCCCCGCATAAACCCAATCATGGCATACCTGCCGAGCGGTGCAAGCAGGTCAAGGTTGGTTTGGATGAAATCACCCCCCACCATGTCGAGCACCACGTCGACCGTTTTGTGACTGCTCCTGATCTTTGCGCCCCAATCATTTTCGGGATAGAGGAATGTCTCGTCTGCGCCCAGCTGCTGGCAGTACGCGGCTTTTTCGGGGGTGCCGACCGTGGCCGAGACGGTCGCCCCGCGCCATTTCGCCAGCTGAATGGCCATTGTGCCGATACCGCTTGCCCCGCCGTGAATCAACACGGATTCGCCCGCCTGCAATTTGGCGAGGCGGAACAAATTATGCCAGACAGTAAAGGATGTTTCGATCGATATTGCCCCGAGGGTCAGCCCATCGAGCGATGCGGTGTCGGATGGAACGGGCAGACATTGCCGTGCATCAACGGCCACGTATTCGGCATAGCCCCCGCCGTGGGTGAGGGCACAGACTGTATCGCCTATCTGCCAGGGCATGCGGTCTTGTTGATGGTCGGGTTCGCCAATTTGTGCGATCGTGCCCGATACTTCGAGCCCCAAGAGAGGTGATGCGTCGGGGGGGGCGGGATATGCTCCGAGTCGTTGCAGGATGTCGGGGCGGTTTACCCCTGCGGAGGCAACCTTGATCACTACCTCACCCGCGCGCGGGATAGGGGCAGCGACTTCCTCTATACGCATGTTGCCTTTTTTGTCGTGAACAATAGCCCGCATTTTTTGTCTTTATTCTTGAGGCAAGTATCTTTGTGCGATTGCGTTAGCCATTGATGACGACGTCACCCCAAAAACCTGTTTCGCGCCCTGTGCGCGTTCCGCATTAGAATGGAATGTTATCCTCTTCGGCACTGAAGTCTTGGTGATCGGACGGTGAATCCATGCCATCGCTCCCGCGTTGTTGGTTCTCATAGTACTCGCCACGCCGTCCCGGGGTGGCGGGGCGCCCCCCCGATGCCGGAGCAGACGATCCTCCTCCATAGCCACGGCCGTCTTCGACCGCATTGTTCGATGACGAATATGACCCCTCTGGGGGCCGATCAAGAAAGATGAGCTGCCCGTTGAACCCGCCGATGATGACTTCGGTCATAAAGCGTTCTTGGTTTTGCGAGTCGGTGTAGCGGCGCGATTGCAGCTGCCCTTCTATGTAGATGCGTGCTCCTTTGCGCCCCAGTCGTTCGATGATGTTCACCAGCGGCTCGGCAAAAACGACAATTCTGTGCCACTCGGTGCGTTCTTGCATTTGGTTGTTGCGGTCTTTCCATCGCTCGGAAGTCGCGATCGAGAAGGAACAGAAACGCCCACCACTGCTTGTGGGGCGAAATTCGGGGTCTTTGCCAATGTTACCGAGCAAGGTAACACGATTAAGGCTCATGCCAGCCATAGGAATTCCGGGTTAAAGAAGGAGGGGGGCGAAATCTGGATGCGCGAAGCCTCCATCAATGCCAGCGTTGAAAGAAGAGCACCATACGGCTACCCCATCACCCTAACGATGACATGCCTCCGATAAATGAGGCGCAGGCGTTGTCGCAGGTGTGCGTAGAGTGATTGAATTGTAGACAGAAGGAGGCAGGGATAGCTGTCTATGGCAACTGTACCACCGGGGACAACTGTACCACCGGTGGCACCGGGGGCAACTGTGCGGCAGGTGCGACCTGTGCGGCAGGTGCGACCTGTGCCAACTGTGTGATAGGTGCGGCAGGTGCGACCTGTGCCAACTGTGTGATAGGTGCGGCAGGTGCGACCTGTACCAACTGTGCGATAGGCGCGGCAGGTGCGACCTGTGCGGCAGGTGCGACCTGTGATGGTCATGCCTGCGTTGCCTGTTACAGCATGCTCATTTGGCGGGTGTCTCGGTGGGCTGGCATTTTGCAAGGGGTTTGCAAGGACTTAGTCATCGCCGAGCAAGATTCGATCGGTGTCGACTCGGTGCTTGGATGTGAAGTGATCAACAAGTGATTGGACGCTCAGGGTCTCGGCGTTGTTGTCGATGATCTCAACCACAGCCCCTTGGTTGATTATTACTATTTTGTCGGCATTGTCAATTGCCTGCTGCATCGAATGTGTGATCATGATCACGCCTAGGCCGTGCTCGTGC
>JAHZLG010000240.1 GCA_022599995.1 Alphaproteobacteria bacterium
GGCTGGGTTAGCTACCTTGCGCAGTATTGTGCCCTGCCTTGTGCGGGGCATAATTGTTTTGGTGGTCTTTCGTTTCATTCCAAGGCTGGGTTAGCTACCTTGCGCAGTATTGTGCCCTGCCTTGTGTGGGGCATAGTTGTTTTTGGTGGTCTGTCATTTCACCCCAAGGCTGGGTTACCTGCCTTGCGCAGCATTGTGCCCTGCCTCGTGCGGGGCATAGTTGTTTTTGGTGGTCTGTCATTTTGCCCTAGGGCTGGGTTACCTAGCTTGCACCGTATTGTGCCCTGCCTTGTGCGGGGCATTTCTGTTTTTGGCGACACTGCTTTGCGGTGTGGCTCGTGTCCTAGGTTTCCGGCTCAGCCATGTTCTTGGTTCTGGTTGTCATATTGCTCGACGCTGCCACGGTTTTGCGCTTAAGTCAAAAATGACGTAAGTCATAGATGCCTGCACAGCTCGTTGTTGTGTGACTGACTTAACCTGTGAGGGATTGCCTGATGTATATCAAGAATTTCAAGCTTACGTTGATCAAATTGCTGATTGTATTGCTGCCGGCGTTGACAGTAGCGTACCTGACCGAGAAGGTGGTCTATGTTCTCCCGATTCTGGCGGCGTTGGCAGTGGTTGCGACGCAATTGCGCGACCATGCGGATGACAACGATGACGAAGCCCCCTTGCTGCGGGTCGATGGCGACATGGGAGATGACGCTGGCAATACAGGCAGTGCTGGCATCGATGGCGGCGTGACATAGCACGTGAGGGTGTCACCGCTAAGGACAAGACCAGCTAGCACCATTGTGCAAGGCCATTCCCGACATCGACAAGCACGATGGGAATCAACATGCTCCAGTGAGAGCACCCGATGATTGAAGGTGGATCACGGCGTTCGTAGGCGAGCCACGATGCAGGATATGCCTCACCCCTAGTGCGCACGATGAAAAGGGTGACCGCATTTGGTGGTGGTATAGTCTCAACCACTATTGATCATATGCCACCTAAGGCTGAGCGTGTCGCTTGCACGCGGCTTCTGCAAGAAGCTCATGAAAGGAGAGGTCTTGTAATGCGCGCTTAAGTAGTGCAGAAAAAAAGAAAGGGATTTAATAATGAGACGAAAAAAGATTCATAATCCGATGCCGGGGATTCAGCGATCGTCGCGCGAGGGAGAGCCGTGTTTTGGGCGGTTGAAGGACGATGTAGGAATCACTGACTTTGAGCGAAGAATCGCTTGCAAAATGATTGTCGAGAACAAGGCGGCTTACGCACAAGTTATCACCTTGGTAAATTCGGGTAGGGCGCATCCGATCGATAACACAATGATAAGTAAGAAGAAGGTTGAAAAATATGTTCCTGTATCAGAAGTGGAATTTACGGCTTATAACGCGGATGTTCGCGAGTATGATATGCAATCAGGATTGCATCGTAGAGCAGACGAACGTCTGTTTAGGGCGCGACAAACAATGCTCTCTGCGATCCAATCGTTTAATAATCCCACGGGCGAAGGCAATTCGGCAGAATTTGTTACCCTAGCGTGCATTGCGTGGACTGGATTATTGCAGGAAGTTTGTTTGAAAGGAGGATTCCCTATTTTTGCAAAAACAAGGCAATCAAACTGGAAAACGACGAAGGAGTTGCTGAGTTTGATCAAGAATCGAGAAACACTAAGTCTTACAAGTCGTAGTAGGAGCGCGGAGGACGAGCGTGCCATCAGACAAAACCTTGAGATGATCATCGACCAACGCAATCGCGCAGTACACGAAACAACAGGTGATTTCGGTATGAAGTATTTGCCGCTGTATCAGGCAAATGTAGAAATTTTGACACTGTCATGTGTGCTCACTTTGGCAAGCTGCTATCGATTCAAAGCCAGTTCAGGAACCTTATTCAATACGAGCACCAGCCATTCGATCATAAGGTGCAAGAAAGAGGCATTGAGGGAGTGTCTCCAGATATTTTGGAATCGCATTACTTCCAGTTTCAAGTGGTTTACACCTTCGTCAATGATCCGGAATCATCTAACAGTGTACGTTTTGTCGATCCAGACAGCAAAGAAGGGAAGGGCATCCGTAATGTAATCCTGTCCGATGTGGGGGGAAATTTTACTATCGAGCCGAGTAAAGTCGTGTCATCCGTGAAAGAGAAGCATCCGGAATTTAACATGCCGATGCATACAAAGGCGGCGAAGTATTTCGAGGCAAGACCGTTTCGTCGCGACGAAATTGGTAAAATTCCCACCAAGAAAGAATGGTGTTACTGCAAAACTGGTGAAGGTGATACACGTAAAAAGCACGTGTACTACTACAGTCAGGCGTGGATCGATCATCTGATTGAGGCACTGGATCGCGAGGAAACATTGCAGGCAATCAAGCAATTTGGCAAGAAGAAGCAGTGAAATCGCCCACGAGGTCGAGAAGGTGAGTGACCTCTATAACCACGCCGACGAATTGCTGAAACGTACCGCTGTCTATCTCTAGAGCGCAACAAGACGGACAACGAGAGCAGTGTCCGTCATAGCAATAGCCCGGCAGCTACGGCAGCAAGGGCATCAGCCGCACCAAACCACCAAATACCAGACTCTACCGCCGCAAGCCTCCTGTAGTGCTTTGCCCCCTCTTTGTCGGGGGCAAAGCCAGGAGGGGGCATCGAATGCTCCAGCAGCACGGTTACAAATGGCGTGATCGTTGGTGACCACGTCGGTCACCGGTGCGGTCGGTCACCGACGGGGTTGGTCACCGACTGGCATTCTTGATTCGCGTCCTTCTGATCTCAGGGGTAGAATCGCACCGAAGAGGCAACCCAAATTTGTTTGCCCACGGATGAGACACACCAATCGAGAAGCTGTAATCCGTCCGAACACTGTTGTCGTGTGCACGGCTAACAAGTGTCAGCGAACCATCAGCATCAATCGATTGAACACGATAACCCGACGAACTCAACGATGGCCGGTTGTAATCAAAGGCAGCGACGCCGGACACATAAACAACACCCTTCTCGATAATGATCTCGCTGCCATCCCACTCGACGAATAACTTATCGAAGCTATAGCCGGTGACCGTCCCGAGGCTATTCTCGGTAAAACCATCGATTTTAGGGCGAGGAAGAAGACTATATTTGCAAGAGGCAAATTCCTCATCATCGCCATTGCCCGCAGCGTTCCGGAGGGCGGATACAAATACCACGGCATACGGTGCACTGGAGCTATGCACGGGAAGCTCAACTTCGGTCTGGGCAATGCTCTTCCCATCATTGACGGAGAAATGCACCCTGTTTCCTTCGATGTCATATATCGCAAAAACCCCAGGAGGGGCGCGAAATTCAACCTTTAAGAGGGCACTCTCTTCGGATTCGGTGTAGCCGGAAGGAATAAGAACCGCACGGGGTGACAGACCTCGGAACTGGGTCGTGATGGTTTCCTCGCCTGCAAACTCACCATTCTGATCAAAGAGGCGCACCTGATAGGGAGCCTTCGCGAGGGCGTCTTCGCCAAGAAAGACACTTGCAGCCGGCGTTGTGCCAGCAAATCCTGCCCACCCATTCGCCACATCATTGCCGTCTTTGTCCGTGATAAAGAATATGTGCTCGGGGAGATTTGTGGTTATCCGCACGGTTTTCGAGGCCTCCGTGCCGAGAAATGACGCACACCCCGTGAGGAAAAAGGCAAGAACAAGCCCGAGCAAAAGCTGGGGGATGCGTAGTCGGGAAATAGGGAATGCAGGAAGCATGGGGTGTCCTTACTTTTGTTGGAGCACAAGGGGATGAGGGCGTTGCTTGCACAGAGCCATGCAGTGCCCACCGTGCGATAGGCCAAGTCAAACATTGACTCGATACCTCTCGATACTATGA
>JAHZLG010000241.1 GCA_022599995.1 Alphaproteobacteria bacterium
CTTGGTTGCCTGGCGGCTAGCTGAGTGGAATTACTCTTGGTTGCCTGGCGGCTAGCTGAGTGGAATTACTCTTGGTTGCCTAGCGGTTAGTTAGGTGGGATTACCCTTGGTTGCCTAGCGGTTAGTTAGGTGGGATTAACCCTTGGTTTCCTTGGTGGTCAGCTACCTTGGTGGTCAGCTGTGGCAGTTAGCTGTGTAGCTAGCTACCTTGGTGGTCAGCTGTGGTAGTTAGCTACCTTGGTGGTCAGCTACCTTGGCAGTTAGCTGTGGTAGTTAGCTACCTTGGTGGTCAGCTACCTTGGCAGTTAGCTGTGGTAGTCAGCCACCTTGGCAGTTGGCTGCCTTGGTCGTTTAGCCTGCCCAACCACTCACGGCTTTGACTTCGAGGAAGTCCTGCAATCCCCAGATTCCGCCCTCGCGCCCGTTGCCAGACTGCTTCATGCCGCCGAAGGGGCTGCAAGCGCCGAGGCTTTGATTGTTCATTTGCACCATCCCTGATCGCAGTTGGCGGGCGACGCGCACTCGCTTTTCATCGTCGGTGCTTTGAACGTAATTCGTGAGCCCATAGACTGTGTCATTGGCGATGGCGATGGCCTCTTCCTCGGTGTCGAAAGGGATGAGGCAAATGACTGGGCCAAATATTTCTTCGCGGGCGATGGTCATGTCATTGTTCACGTCGGCAAACACGGTAGGCTTCACATAGTAGCCCCCGGGGTCGACATTTTCGGGGTGTCCTAGCCCCCCTGCCACGAGCCGTGCCCCTTCGTCAATGCCAGCTTTGATCAGGCGTTGGATTTTTTCGTATTGTTGCGCACTGACGACAGGTCCAAGGATTCGTCCGGTCTGGGTTGCATTGCCCACTTTCATCATGGCTGCCGTGTTGCGCGCATCCTCGATCGCTTGGTCATAGATCGACCGCTCGACCAGCATGCGCGATGGCGCATTGCACGATTGCCCTGAATTGCCGAAGCAGTCAATGATGCCCCGCTTCACCGATTTTTCGGGGGCATCGGCGAAAACGATGTTTGCCCCTTTCCCACCGAGCTCAAGGTGAACCCGCTTGAGGGTCGGGGCGGCATTGATCGAAATTGCAATGCCGGCGCGGCTCGACCCGGTGAACGACACCACATCAATGTCGGGGTGGCGGGATAGTTGGGTTCCGACTCCGTCGCCGTCGCCGTGCACCATGTTGTAGACCCCGGCGGGAACCCCAGCCGCGTGCATGATCTCACTGAAGACGACCGAGGACAGAGGCGCAATCTCGGAGGGCTTCAGCACCATTGTGCACCCTGCCAACAAGGCGGGAATCACCTTCAAGGTGACTTGGTTCATCGGCCAATTCCAAGGTGTGATCAGGGCGCAGACCCCGGCAGCTTCATAGACAATTCGGTCGTTCGGGGCGTGGTCGCCCAGCATTTGGCTGAATTCGAAGGCGCGGGCGACGCGCAGGCTGTTCTCGATATGCCATGTCCCGGCAGGCACCTGGGCGTCTTTGGCTTTGTCGATGGGGGCGCCCATCTCGGTTGAGATTGCCAGTGCCATATCATCGGCGCGGCGTTTGTACTCGACGAGGATGCGCTCGACCAACGAGATACGGGTTGCTTTGTCTGTTTGCGACCACGAGTCGAATGTTGCTTTTGCCGCACCTACCGCGGAGTTGGTGTCTTCCTCGGAGCCCAGTGAAATGACCGCACACACCTCCCCGGTGGAAGGGTTGATGACCTCGGTGTCTTGGGTGATGGATGGGGCAACCCATTCCCCATTGATGTAGAAATTACTGGCATTGTGCAACATACTGACTCTCCGATGACATGAAAAAAACAAACGATTCTTGGTGCGATTATGGGAAAATTTCCTTGCTTTTTCAAGGTCACTTTCGGGTTATATTCCCACTGTCATCCACCTTCCTTGCGCTGTTCGCACGGTGCTTTTGTCGCACGAGGCAAATGAGCCTTGGGGGATTGCGCAGCACTTCGCTTGTTTTGCCACAGTGTCCAAGGAGTAGGGCAGATGCCTACATCGTGTTTGGCGGATGCATCCCAAGCGTTTCGAGCGATGAGGCGAGCACAATCCTCAAGGCATCAATCACCAGCAACCGGAACAACGTCTGATTGGGTTGGGTGCGGTCATATCCTGTCGCTCGCCCCGGCACTTGCGATGCGGGCGTGGCACTGCTGCTGGCCTCAAGAGCCCGGTCGCGGGCTTCAGGGGCACGGTCGTGTGCGGGGTCGTCGTCCAACCGCAAGTCCATAGAATCGACCTCCGCCGGGAGCATGCCCATTGCCGGCAAAATCCGGTATTCGGGGTTTTTAATCCCCAGCGTCCAGAGGGTATGGAACGCCGCAGCAAGCTCGGAGGCGTAATTGGCAATATGATGCGGGGCAAGTTGCTCGGCGGCGCGGCGGAAGACCATCGGCCACGTGGCAAGCAGCAGGCGCAGATCATGAAATACGACGTCCTTGTCTTCGCCGCGGTGATTGTATGCCACGGCAATGGTGCCCTCTAAGGAATTCCCTTTCGGCAGCAGGTAGCCCATGCCCTGCGCCTTCGTGAGGACAGAGCAGCACCGCGCATGGGCGTATTTCACATAGAACACGGGGTTTGCGCGGCTTTGCGCGGTGAGCAGGTCGACGTCTATGTCGTGGGGGGTGTCCGTTTTTCGCATGGCAACCGAGAAACGGACAGCATCGGCTTTGACTGCCTGCACGACCTCCGCCAAGGTGACGAAATTCCCCTCGCGCTTGGACATCTTCACCGGCTTACCATTCTTGATCAGCCGCACCAGCTGGCAGAACAGGGCATCGAACCGTGCCGAGGGATTCACAGCTTCCACTGCCGCCCGCAACCGTATCTCATAGCCGGCGTGGTCGGCGCCCAGCACATTGATCAGCCAGTCCTTGCCACGCGATAATTTGTCGGCGTGATAGACAATATCTGGAGCGAAATAGCTCCATGTGCCGTCGTGCTTTTGGATTGGTCGGTCGGTGTCATCACCGAGATGGGTTGTCCGAAACAGCAGCTGGCGACGGGGAACCCAATCCTCATTCTCTTGGCCTTTAGGGGGGGGGAGCTCTCCCTCGTAGATGTGTCCCTTGCTCTTCAGC
>JAHZLG010000242.1 GCA_022599995.1 Alphaproteobacteria bacterium
CGTGTAGGCAACATCGACGGTCTGTCCGGCGGTTACTGCTGCAGCGAGATTCAGCGTAATCGACAAGCCGTCAGTGGCGATATCGATACCAGCAGTTGCATCAAGAGTCACAGGCGCACCATCGACAGTCACAACAAAGTCAGCAGTGTCCGTGTATTTAACACTACCGGCCGAAGGATCGGGGGCAGTAATAGCAGCCGCCATGGTGATAACAATAGCGTCTTTTGCATCATTCAGGGCAATGCCAGAAACAGCAGCATCGCTGATGTTCGATACATATGCCTCAGTGATCGCGGCTGCGGCTTTCGTGCCATCCGTGGAATGGGTGATCGGAACGGCGCCAGCTGCCGCGGGATCGTATGCCACTTGCACCGCGTCGCCCACTGCCAAGCCATCACCGGTGGAGTCAACGGTGAGAACCACCGTTTTGCCGGTAACTTCCACTGTCACCTTTGCGGCATCAACGACAGTGTCATTCACTGTGACGGTAAAGCCAGCAGAGGGAGTCTCTGCAGCAACAACCGCCAGATCAATATCATAGGTGATCGTGATCGTGTTCGCCGTGGCATTAACAGCAATCGCGCCATCCACAACAGGAGCAGCAGCTTCCGCTGTGTTATTGACCGCTGGGGTCGCAGTAATATCGGCCACATCTACGCCACCTGTGCCAGTGCCGGTAAGTTTCGTATCACTCGCTCCAGCTTCCGTATAGGCAACGGTAATAGTTTCACCGAAAGCGACCGGCGCGTTCAAGGTCAGGACGACGGTCATGCCGTCAACCACAACCGAGGTTACCGTCGCAGTAACAGTACCATTCACCACAGTGAAGTCGGCGGTATCGGTGTATGACGCCACCTCGGCAAGTGTTCCATCAAAGGTGAGCGTGATCGTTGCGCCATTGACAACAATCCCGTTTTCTGCCGCCAAGGTAGGCGCAACCGGAGCGGCTGGCGTGTTGTTGGTGGCAGGTTGTGCGGCAAAGGCAGCGACTGCGGCAGTATCTGCCCCGGTCAAAGTAGCGTCTGTACCTGGGGCATAGGCCACCGTGATCGTATCAGCATCGGTAACTGCCGCACTAAGCGTGATGGTCACTGTTGAACCAGCAACAACAACCCCAGTAACCGTCTCGGTTGTGCCGGATACGGTGAAGTCACTGTCATCGGCATAATCAGCGGCCGCAGTCAGCGCCGAGGTGAACTCGATCGTGATAGTGTCGCCATTAACCACGACACCTGCTTCTTTAATCGTTGGTGCAACCAAGGGGGTTGCCGCGAATTCGTTTGCAACCGTAACTGCAGTCGTCAGATCAGCGGCGGCACCTGAAAGGCTTGATAGCGTATCGGCGACAACCACAACTGTGACGTCTTCACCATCTTCCAGGCGAACAGTATCAGTCAAGGCTAACGCAACGATGTTCCCCGCCACAGTGACTCCGGTCACAACATTGGCAGTTTCCGCCACAGTGACCGTGTAATTGGCGACATCAAAAGCCGCGGCTTGCATCGGGGAATCAAACACAAGGTAGACACTGCCGTCCGTGACATAGCTCGATGTCAGCGTCGGGGCGGTCGCAGGTGATGCACCGGTAAAGTCAGCAACGGCAACTGGGGAGGTGTCTTGGCTCGCCAAGCTAAGCGTGTCACCGCCGTCGGCATCATAGGCAAAAGTAGCGTCTTCGCCGTCAGCAACGGCCGTTGTCAGTGTAAGGGTCAGTTGGTTGCCAGCAACCGAAGCTTCGGTAACGGCATTTGCCGCTTCGCTTCCCGAAGCACCCGACATAACCGTGAAGTCTTTCAGGTCGGCATAGGCAGCTGCCTCTGTCGCGCCGATCGCGACACTATAGGTCACCACCATGGTGGTGCCATATACCTCGATCGAAACAACTGCTGGGGCATTCGTAATACCCGTCGCCGTCGCGCTCGCCGCAGGTTCTGGGGTGGCATCGGTGCTCACCAGCTTGGTAGCCCCACCAGTATACGCAACCTGAAGATCAGTTTCGGTTGTTGCTGTGTCAAGAGTAAGGGTTACTGTGTTTCCAGCAATCACTGGCTCGCCGGTGAAGACAAAGGTTGCCGCACTGTCACTTAGATCGGTGATGACGAAATCAGCATTTGCGAGGTCACCAGAATCGGCTTCTGCCACTTCTCGGGAGAAGGTAAGCACGACCGATGTGCCGTCGGCCACCGCGCTCCGCAACGTCGGAGCCGTACCGGTGAAATTGGTCGCTGCAGTTGCAGCAATATCAACAACCGCAACTCCATTGAGTCCCACGAGAGCTGGGGCTTCCGCGTCAGCTGGGGCCGTATAAGCAACAGTGACCGCGTTACCATCAGCAACTGCCGCAACCGCCGCACTCAGGGTCAAGGTTACCAAATTACCTGCGATGGCGACGCCGGTTACCGTTAGAGCCGGGTCTGTACCAGCTTCCGTAATGGCGAATTGGGTGCCATCAAGTTCCTGCGTTGCATCGAGAGCAGCAGTGAAACTCATCGTGATGGTCATTCCATCAACACCCACCAAAGGCTTGGAGTTCTCCACAACAATTGCGGGAGCAGTTGCTGTTGTGACGGTCGCCGCGGAGGCCACGTGATCCGCCGCAACGATAGTCGCGTTCGATGCCCGTGCCAGCGTTGCCGTTTCTTGGCTATCGGCATCATAGGTAACTGCGACCGACGCATCGTCGGCAATGGCTGCATCCAAGATCAGCGTCAACACCGCCCCATTGATGCTTGCCGAGGCAATCGCAACCGCAGCACCACCCGAGGTCACCGTGAAGTCACCCGCATCTGCATATTCTGCAGCGGTAGTAGTACCGATGTCTTTGGAGAAGGTCACCGTCACTTCCTTACGGGCGCTTTCGCCTTCGCCGCCGATCGTCACAGCACTCACCACGGGAGGGTCAGCTTCAGCAGGGGTGCCCGCAGCATTGCTGTTCACGGCATCTTTCGATTGCGCGCCGCTAAAGCTTCGCCCGAGCGCGACGTCTTGCAACGCCGATGATGCAGCGGGGTTGAATGCCACGCGAAGAGACTGGCCAGCCGTGCTCGCCGCATCCAAAACCAAGGTCAGCACGTTGCCATCTAGAGTGTGCCCCGTCCCAAGTGTCACACCGGTAAGAGTTTCATTACCATCGCCGTCTTCGCCGACAAGATTCACCGTCATTTCGGCAACCAAGTCATCAATATCGCTTCCCGATTTGAGATCAACATCGCCGCCAAAGACGATAATGACATTCGCGCCCTCGACGCCCACTTCGGCAATCGTCACAGCGGAGTAAAACACCTGCGTTTCGCCTGTGTTCTCACGATCAACGACCAAGTGTTCGATATTAGAGGGATCAGGAGCATCATTGTCGCGGCTGTCCGCAAACGAGACATCGGCATTCGAGGTAATAGTCGCGCCACCTACTTCACCGGCACTTCCAAACGAGAAGCTAAGGTTGGCGAAGTCAGCATCCGACGCAAAACTGTCTGCATCCAAGAAACTAACCACAACACTGCCCGAGCTGGTGTCAACAGTGTAGTCCGTACCCAGCACCAAGACATTTGTTCCTTGATTCAGCACTAACCCCGTGACATCAGTGGTGCCATCAACCGTGATCCCGGTCACATCAATCCGCAACTGATTCACGCCGTCGACCGTTTCCGCAACAGCTGAGGTCACAAACGCCTTGTTTGTTACCGTGACACCACGAGTGAACGACAAGATTGCTGTCGGCACGACGCCGTCAACGGCAGCCGCATTGGTCAGGGCTTCCACGACCACGTTGTAGGTGTCATTGCTCGCCGCATAGAACACCCCGTCCGAGTCAACAGCAATCTCATTGCCATCGGAGTCCGTAACCCGGAATTGGATCGAATCAACGTTGGAAACGTCCAATTGATTGAACGTGCCCGCCTGAACCGCATAGTCATAGGTGGAACCCTGATTGACCTCGGTGGGCAAGCCAACCGGGTCTTTCGGGGTGTACGTTTCTTCTGCTTCTTCGGTGGGTGCGGTACCGGCTGGGGAGGGGTCTGTTCCGCACGCGGCCAAAGCCAGCAACGCAAAGCCATACATGTAGGTGGCATTAGACTGCTTCGCGAGGCGCTCACGTGCAATACGGGCTTTGTCACGGGCGATAGCGAGTGATTCGTAGGTAGTCATAATGTTTGGCTGCTCCAAGGGGGGGCTTTGAAAGTGTTACTGGTCGTCGGCTCGCAACCGCGTCAATAAAGTCGCAGTCACCCGCCATTCAAGACAGGGAATAAAAAAATGAGGTCAACCAAACAGCAACGCCGTTCGATCTAAGAGGAAACAATGACTGAGGTCATGTTTTCCTCCTCATACAGCACCAATCAATGATTCACTGATTCGAGAGCGTCACCAACGCCTTTTTTGGTGCAACCTTCATCGATTCGATGAAGGGAAAGTGTACTGTTCGGCCATCCTTCAGCGTTTGCACACGAAGGAATCAGGATCTCAAGAAGCCCCTTGATATACGTCGAGACGTGAAGGTCTCAAGGGGAGTCAAAAAGGAATTCGCTTGCATGGTATCACCATAGGACAAGCAGTCAAGTGTTTACTGAATCTTACCTAACCATGCAAGGGAATTGCACAAACATTTTCCTTCGAAATGTTTCAAGTGCACGTTGCTTGTTTCGAGCAAGCAACAAAGAAGTCTGTTCTCTTTGCCACTGGGGGGCGGGGGCTGCACCCGTGCTGGGCAACACCAATACCCTACGCTCATGCGGGCATCACCGCAACAGCCGTGTCGTGAAACACGGCACCGCCGACTGCGGCACCACCAGCGGCACTGGTGAGAAAATTGATTCCTTCGCCATCGAGGAATGACGAATCAGCATGAATCGATTCAACGACGACCGTGCTCGGTGCCGCCCCATCGTGCCAACGGGCGTGGAGACGGATCGTCCCTTGTCGGCTCGTGAGTCGTACGATGGCACCATCATCGATGCCGTGTTTTTGCGCCTCATCGGGGTTAATCAGCACCTCCGGACGTCCCGCCTGCTTCTTCCCGCCTTCCGTCCGGTTGAACGAGGAGTTCAAGAACGAACGCGACGGCGCAGTAATCAGACGAAAAGGAAAGGCATCATCAGCCTGCTCAATCACATTATAGTGATCGGCATAGACGGGATAAGGAATGGCTGGACGAACTCCATAGATGGTTTCCTTGCTCGCCCAGTCGGGACGAAAGCGGAATTTCTTATCGGGAAAACCGAAGCCTGTGCGAAAGTACGATTCGTCGGCATTACCCTCCAGGTCGATGCCTCCTTGTTCGATAACCCCGTCGATGGAGGGCAGACCCGACCGGGCCAGGGTGTCCTCGATAAGGTCCTTGGGAGTCATCGCAAATGATTCATGGGCGATGCCGAGTCGAGCCGCAAGGGAGCTGATCACAAAATGGTTATGGCGCGCCTCACCCGGGGGTTCGGTCACTTTCAGACTCACATCGAGCGCTGACTGACCATAGGAGGTGTAAAAATCATCGTGCTCGAGAAAATTGGTCGCCGGCAACAGCACATCGGCATACTGGCACGTCTCGGTGAACACCTGTTCGTGGACAACGACAAACAGATCATCGCGGGCAAACCCCTGCCGCACACGCCGTTGATCGGGACACACCGCTAAGGGGTTGGTGTTTTGAATGATCATCGCATGCACGCCGATCGGGGCAGGCCGCCCCTCTTCATGGGGTGACGCCTCAGTGGGGGCCGCCTCAGGAGGTGCTTTGGGGAATTCGCCGCGCAGGGCATCGGGATCACCCATCAGCACATCGCCGAGCCGACTCATATCGAGCAGGCGCGCCTCGCGTGAGGGAGGCGATTGCGCCTGCTCCAGCCCCATCAAGAATGCGCGATCGAGCAGCTTGCCCCCCCACCCCGAGGAAGAATAAAACGCCCCGCCGCCTTCATACTGCCACTTGCCGCCGACCGCAGGGAGACAACTCACCGCATGCACCTGCATCGGGCCATTACGCGAGCGAGAGAACCCGATGCCGAGGCGAATAAACGCCCGATCGGTGCGTCCGTACATGGTCGCCAATTGCTCGATAGAATCGGTGGGAATTCCGGTAATAGCCGATGCCCACTCGGGGGAGCGCATGCGAAGGTGTTGCTCGAACCCGACAGGATCATCGGTGAACGCCGCCATGTAGGCGCGGTCAGCGGTGCCATCGCGGAACATGCAGTGCATCACCGCACAGGCCAACGCCCCATCGGTGCCCGGCTTCGGGGCAATGTGCAGGTCAGCTTGCGCGGCGGTTTGTGTCCGGTAGGGGTCGACAACAATCAGCTTCGCGCCACGGGTTTTGCGAGCCTTCACCACGTGCCGCATGACATTGACATGCGTGGCGACCGGGTTGCACCCCCAGATGATGATCAAATCGGCATGTCGCATCGCACGCGGATCGGGGCCAGTCAGTTGACCCGCCCCTGCAAGCCATCCCTGATTCGCCATATGGGTGCAGATCGTCTCAAGTTGGCCTGAGAATCCGCCAGCGTGCCGAAAAGCACGCAGCACGTCGCGCATCACAAACCCCATCGTGCCGGCGTAATGATAGGGGAGCACCGAGGCGGCCCCATAGGTATCGATGGTGTGCCGCAACCGCTTGGCAACAAAGGCGAGCGCGTCGTCCCACGTGGCGGGCTCGAAGTCGTCCGTACTGCTTGCGGGGGCACTGCACGCGGTTGTGCGGGATTTCGCCCCCTTGCGGATCATCGGGACGGTCAGGCGATTTGGGTTGTGTACGATTTCGTGGTAGCGGGCGACTTTGGCGCAAATGACGCCATCCGTGTAGGCGTTGCGCGAGGAGCCATACACACGTTGCACCCTGCCACTGTCGTCGAGCTCAACATCAAGCGAGCAAGCCGACGGGCAATCGTGGGCACAAACAGCTCTCCGCACACTGGCACCGGCAATGGGATTTTTCACAAGACATCTCCGAGGGCTGAGGGGGTAACAACAACTGTCGCTATGACATCAATGGCAGAGGCCATGACATCAATGGCAGAGGCCATGACGATAATGGCAGACGCCATAACAATAATGACAAAGGCCATGACAACCTTAACGACAATAGCAATGAAACCGAACATGAAAAGCTTGTGTAGCGACGGAAAACAGTCAGGGAAACACAGGGGGAGCGTCTAGCCCCTCGGTCTCGGCAAATCCATACATGAGGTTCATGTTCTGCACGGCTTGCCCTGACGCACCCTTAATGAGGTTGTCGATCGCGGAGAAGATAACAAAGCGGTCGTCGACAAAAGAGGAGCCAGCGGTATTTTTGCCACCCTTGTCGTGACTGCCGCAAAGACCAATCACGCAGTGATTCGTTCCACGCACCGCGGCGAGGGTTGGGGTTTGCCCCAGCGGCAAGACGGTCACAAAGGGGGTCGCGGCAAACGCCTCGGAGAGCAGGGCGTGGGCGCGTGCCAGCGTCTTGTCTTGGGATGCGCTGGGGTTGTCGGCTGGCACCACAAATTCAGGGGCAAAGCGTCCGTAGATCGACGCGAGCATGCCGCGCGGAATAGGCAACAGGTGCGGCTGGAAGGTGACGCTCGTGACGCGGGAGTCAGCACTGTGCAACACCTGCTCGATTTCGGGGCGATGGCGATGCAGGTTGGCTGTCCCGTAGGGGTAAAAGTCACTGTGGAGGTCTGCCAGCAACAAATTTGGCTTTGCACCCCGCCCCGCCCCGGAGACGCCCGACTTGGCATCGATAACGATGTGGTCGGGGTTGATCGCTCGATTGGCAAGCAGAGGCAACAAGGGCAAGCAAACCGTGGTCGGATAGCACCCCGGGTTGGCAACCAGCTGGGCATTCGGCATGGCACTCGCAGAAAATTCACTCAGCCCGTAGACGGCGGTTTTCAGGGCGTCGGGGGCGGGGTGGGTGATCCCATACCAAGCCTCGTACACATCTGCGGATTCGAGGCGGAAATCAGCCGACAAATCGATCACGCGCAGGTGAGGCCACTGCTCGAGTAATTGAATCATGGTTGTCGCCGAAGCACCGTGCGGGAGGGCGGCGAAGACCACATCGACGCCCGTGTAATCGATAGCATTGGTGCGCACCAAGGGCATGGCCGCAAGCTGTGCCATAGTGGCACGGAAGCCCTGTGCGGGCGAGTTATCGACACCGTGACCAGCACCGGCAAGAGGTGCGCGGGTTGGGGAGGGGTGCGGGGCTGGGGCTGAGCTGCCACTATAGTGGGCAAAAAAGCCGTACATTTCCCCAAGGGTTTTCCCCGCGTTGGAATCAGCCGAAAGGGCAGAGACGGTAACCGAGGGGTGTCCTGCCAAGAGCCGAACCAGTTCGACTCCTGCGTAGCCACTTGCCCCCAACACGACCGCCGAGAGCAAAGATTGGCCCATGGGGGATCACCGTTTGGAGAATTGGAATGACCGCCGTGCCTTGCGACGTCCGTATTTTTTGCGCTCCACCACGCGGGTGTCGCGGGTCAGCATTTTCGCCCGCTTCAGGGTGGGGTGGTTCGATGGGACATACATAGCAAGTGCGCGGGCAACGCCATGGCGAATGGCCCCAGCTTGCCCTGACAGGCCGCCACCGGAAACCGTCGCATAGACATCATAGCGTCCTTGGCTGCTCACGAGTTCGAACGGTTGCTGCACGATCATTTGCAACACCGGACGAGCAAAATACTCGTTGAAAACCTTCTTGTTGACCACGAAATCGCCTTTGCCCGGTTGAATCCAGACGCGGGCGATGGCGTTCTTTCGTTTCCCCGTTGCATAGGCACGGCCGAACGCGTCGATCTTAGGCGGGCGCAACGCGGCGGGCAAAACGGCGGGTGTGCCATCACTCGTTGTTTCACTCGACGAGGCGGGGATTGCCGCTACATCGCCTGTCGCGCTTTGCTCGATAATTTCTTTGATGTCGCCGAGACCACCGAGGCCGCTGTTCGTCGTGTCCATAAGTGCACTGGTTCTAGAAGGAGAAAGACAGGGATAGAAAAGAAAGGAAGAAGAAAAGAAGTCGGTCAGGAAAGGCGGACTGGCTCGGCTAACCCGAGCATCTCAGAAGCATCTGCGCAACGTCCTTATCATAATTGACACATCCATCATCACAGAGCAAGCCCATTACCCCCGTCGCGGGCTTTGCAACGAGAGAACTCAGCACGAGGATGAGTCCGGAATTACCGCCGTCTTCCCCTGCCCTGCCCGTTTGATATGATCGATGAAAGAATCAGGCAGTCGCTTCGTGCGCCATGGGAGCATTCTTCCGATTGCGCGACGCAATGTCCAGCGACTTGGGATTTTGCCCGGCGTGGGGGTGGTAATCCCCCGCATAGAGGTGGAGGTTGCGCATCACATCACGCCCCAGCGGCCCACGCGGGATCATCCGCTCGACAGCCTTCATCAGCACTTTCGTGCGGTGCTTGGGGTTTTCGTGATCCAGCCAATCGCGTGCGGTACGTGACTTGATCCCACCGGGGTGTCCTGTGTGCCAGTAATAGGTTTTCTCACGGCGTTTCCTGCCAGTGAGCAACACTTTCTCGGCGTTGATCACCACGATCTTGTCGCCGCAATTCACGTGGGGGGTGAAAAAGGGGCGATGCTTCCCGCGGATGATCTTGGCAATCTCGACCGCAAGGCGGCCAAGCACCAGCCCCTCGGCGTCGATAAGATGCCATTCGGGTTGGTGGATTTGCTGAGTATGAACGTAGGATTTCATTGCACGGTAGGTAGGATAGGGTTCAAAGGGAAGGTTGCTTATAGCCTTCAGCAATTTCTCTGTCAACCCAGCGTCCTTTGCCGTCGCAGGGTTGTGGCGTCGTCAGGTCTTCAGGTGGTGCCCGCTCCGCGGGGTGCTCACGTGCCAACGCAGAGGATCACCGCCAGCCCCAACGACACCAAAGTGCCTTGCGCAGTGCAGGGCTGGGGCTTCGTCAGGTCTTCAAGTGGTACCCGCTCCGCAGGATGCCCCACGTGCCCACGTAGAGCACCACCGCCAGCCCCAACGACACCAAAATTGCCGTGCGCGGGGAAGCATCCGAGTAGGCGGTCATGCCAAAACGAAAGCCATCTATCAGGTAGAAGAACGGGTTGAACGCCGAGATGGTCTGCAGCGTCTCGGGCAAGCGGTCAATCGAATAGAACGTGCCCGACAAGAAAGAGAGGGGCGTAATCACGAAATTGGTCAGCAGGGCCATATGGTCAAACTTCTCGGCGATCACGGCGGCGAGGATGCCGAGGCATGCCATCATCACCGAGCCGAGCATCAGCATCGCCATCATGTAGGGCACATGATGGAAGGGCAACTCAATGAAGGTAGCGAACATCGCCAACAGCAACAGGGCGATAAAGCTTGCCCGCAAGGTGGCGGCAAACACCATAGCAAAGAGGATTTCCCACTCGGACAGCGGGGCGACCTGCAGGTCAAAGATCGTCTTTTGCATCTTCGCCGACATCAGCGAAGACGACGAATTGGCGAAGGCATTCTGAATCACGGTCATCATCACCACGCCGGGAACGATGAACACATCGAAGCTAATATCACCGAAATTCGGACGCAGGTGTCCGATCGCAATCACGAATATCTGCAGAAAAACGAATGCCGTGAACAGCGGCGCAAAGATGGTTTGTCCCCACACCGCGAGGAAGCGGCGAATCTCTTTCTCGATCAAGGTTGCGATTCCCACCCAATTCACAAAGCCGATTTTGGGCGGTGTTCCATAAGAGCTGTGCATTATGCGTTGCGTTCTTTCAGGGCGGCGTGGACGTGGGGGGGGACAAACTGCCCGACATCGCCCCCCATTCTCGCTATCTCACGCACAAAGCGCGAGGAGACAAAGTGCTGCCCTTCTTCGGCCATCATAAACACGGTCTCGATGGAATTATCGAGTCGGTAATTCATGCTGGCCATTTGGAACTCTTCTTCGAAATCGGACACTGCTCGCAGGCCCCGCAACACAACACCGGCGCGTTGCTCTTGGACGAAGGCAATCAAAAGCTGTTCGAAGGGGACGACCCGCACGTCTGCTTGCGCGGCTTGGCATGCCTCTTCCACCATGCGGACGCGTTCAGCCAGCGAGAACAGGGGTTTCTTCCCGTGATTGCCAGCCACTGCCACAGTCAACGGTTGGAACAATCGCAGCCCACGGGTGATAATATCCATGTGCCCGAGGGTGATAGGATCGAAGGTTCCGGGATAAACGGCATGCATGGGGGGTGTCTCGACTGCTGTTGCGCGAATGCACCCTCTCCTCCTACTCCGGGCGGCTGGTTAGCCGTCACGCCGTCGCGCCACAACTGCCGCGTAGACTCGGTTTTTTTCGGTGGGGAGGGTGCTAGGCTTGACCAACACAATACGCGTTACCCTTGCCAATCGCAACAAACCGCGCAAAACCGCGGCAATCGCAATAAACAACGACGAACCGAGGCGATCTCATCAAGTCGCGACGAACCGGGACGATCGCTTCTGCTCGTGTGTGCCGCATCGTGCGGGCATCGTGCCGCATCATGCGGGCATCGTGCCGCATCGTGCAGGCATCGTGCCGCATCATGCGGGCGGAAAAGAACCCGGTTGGCGTTGGGTCGCTCCTACGCCGCCCACCATCGAGTCGAGGGCGATAGTGGACGGGCTTATAGGAGACTATTGAGGGGAGGGGGACAGGGGTTCGCCTGTGCTCTGCCGTTAGGCGGCTTTTGCCCTTTGCGTGCGGCGGAGGGCTTGCTCCACATCGGCGATCAGGTCATCGATGCCCTCACAGCCGACGGACAGCCGCACCAAACCATCTTGGACACCCGCCGCGGCGCGCTCTTCGGGCGTGCACTGCTGGTGGGTGGTCGAGGCGGGATGGATCACCAGGCTGCGAATGTCGCCCACATTGGCCAGATGCGAGAACAGCTCCAGGGATTCGATGAAGGTCTTGCCTGCACTGATTCCGCCTTTAAACACCACCGAGACCATGCCCCCACTGCCATTCGGAAGGTATTTCGCCGCGAGGGCTTTTTGCGCGTCCGACTCGTTGGTGCCGTGCCCGGGGTAGTAGACGCTTTCCACCGCCTCGTGCTGGCCAAGATAGGCGACGAGGGCACTGGCATTGGCGACGTGCCGCTCCATCCGCAAGGGGAGTGTTTCCAGCCCTTGAATGATGTGAAAGGCGTTGGTCGGGCTCAGGGTTGCCCCAAAGTCGCGCAGGGCTTCTGCCCGCACTCGAATCAAGAAGGCAAGGCTGCCGAAATTATCGGCGAAACGTATGCCGTGGTAAGATGGGGTGGGTTCGGTCAGGGTGGGGAATTTGTCCGACTCAGTCCAATCAAAATTACCCGAATCAACAATGATACCGCCCATGGCCACGCCGTGCCCACTGATCCACTTGGTCAACGAGTGCATGACAATATCGACACCGTGTTCGAACGGTTTGCTCAGGGCGGGGGTGCCGAAGGTGTTGTCGACAACGAAGGGGAGCCCTGCATCGTGCGCCACGTCGGCGACGGCTTGCAGGTCGGTGAGGGCAAGGGTGGGATTACCAATCAGCTCCGAAAACAGTATTTTCGTGTTGGGTCGAATCGCAGCGGCGAAGGCACTGGGATCGGTGGGGTCGACAAAGGTAGTCGTGATGCCGAACCGCGGCAGGGTATGAGCCAGGAGGGTCAACGATCCGCCATACAAGGCGCGCGAGGCAACAATATGGTCACCAGCGCTCAACAGGCTGGTGATGATGGCGACAAGGGCTGCATGCCCGGTAGCGGTAGCGACGGCTCCGATTCCGCCTTCCAAAGTCGCCAGCCGTTCTTCGAGCACCGAGGTGGTTGGGTTGCTCAGACGCGTGTAAATATCGCCGAGCTCCTCGAGGTTGTAGAGGGCTGCTGCGTGATTGGTATCACGGAACATATAGGCGGTGTTTTGGTAGATGGGCACGGCGCGCGTGTTGTGGTGGGCGTCGGTGCTGTGTCCTGCGTGGAGGACTTGGGATTCAAGCGATTTCATGGCAAAAATTCAAATGAGGGAGGTATTTCATATCGAAGACATCGACAATCAACACTCGTGTTGGCACTCGGTGACAACGATATGGATTCTTTATTTGCCACACTCACCATGGCAGCAAAACTGATCTACGCGACAATATTGGCAACAACAACGACATACGTGGTGTGCTCTCAAAGTGTTGAACGCTTTGGCGTCACCATTGGACACCCGTGGGCACCGATGGACACTAGTGCCCCTTAGACGGTGACCTCGCACAGGGTCGCCCCTGCGTCCACCAGTGGACACCAGCGGGCATGTGCCCCGGTTTAGACCTGACCTCGCACAGAGTTGCCCCTGCATCCACTGGACACCAGCGGGCACTAAGGCTTTGGCGTCACCATTGGACACCCATGGGAACTGTTGGACACCCGTGGGAACTGTTGGACACCCGTGGGAACTGTTGGACACCCGTGGGCACCGATGGACACTAGTGTCCACTAGTGGGCACCGATGGACACTAGTGTCCACTAGTGGGCACTAGTGCCCCTTAGACGGTGACCTCGCAGAGGGTCGCCCCTGCGTCCACCGTTTGCCCCTCGGTGAGGGCCATCGATGCAATCGTCCCAGACCGGGGGGCGACAACGGGGCTTTCCATCTTCATCGCCTCCAGGACGAGCAGGGTGTCGCCGGCATGCACCGCCATGCCATTGTGCACCATCAGGCGGGCGATCATGCCCGGCATGGGGGCTATCACCTTGCCCTCGGCGAGGCGCGTCACCCGCTTGGGGAGCTGGGCGGTGAGCAGTGCAGCACGATACGGCAAGATACGCAGCGTCACCGTGCGATTCTGCCAAAGCAGGGTCATGCCCGCACTCGTTTGTTCATAGTGCACGGTGTAGGTCTCGCCGACATTGAGGTCGTGTGCCACGGCGATTGCGTCGTCTACCGTGATGGCAACTGTCCGGTCGCGCGGGTTGTGGATGGCACGGAAGCCCTTCGTGTTGCGCACCTCGCTGGTATCAATCGGGCGCCATCGACCGGGTTGCCCCATTTCGGTCAGAATCGAGCTGGGGGTGTCGGCACTGTCATTCAGGTGCGACAAGGCATAGTGCACGGCTGTCCCGCCCGCGGTTTCCTCTTCGGCTATTTGGCGCAGCCAGTGGCGCGTCACGTGGTGATTGTCGGGATTCTCTTCGGGAAGGTAGAGACCAAACTCATCGGTATCGAACGCCTGTTTTGCCAAGGCAAACCCTGCCATCGAGCACACCCACCACCCCTCGGCACCGGGACACGTGCCGCGCTGGCGATGGTGATCGCTCATTTCGTCCCGCGTGGTCTGGGCGATGTCATCGGGAAGGTACGATTCGGGGTAGAGGGTCTCGAAGGTATGCGTCGAGATGCGCCCTTCGACCATCACAGACTGCTTGAACAGGTCAAGAAGCAGCACCCGATTTGTTTTGACCCCGTCGACCACGAGGGTCTCAAGGGCTTTCAGCATGCGGTGGCGCGCGGCCTCACGGGTGTTCCCGTGGGTGATGATTTTCGCGATCATCGGGTCGAAGAACGGGGTCACGGTGTTGCCTTCTTCGATCCCGCTTTCGAACCGACAGTCGGGCGGGCAGAGTCGCGTCACCGTCCCTGTTGAGGGGAGGCTTCCTTGGGCGGGGTCTTCCGCATAGAGGCGGGCTTCGAAGCTGTGTCCGTTGGGGGTTTTGTGCCCCACCCCATCGGGGGGAAGAGTCTGCCCGTCGGCAATCCTGAGCATCCATTCGACAAGGTCGACCCCATAGAC
>JAHZLG010000243.1 GCA_022599995.1 Alphaproteobacteria bacterium
CATTGTCTTGTTGTTCTCTGGCATCACTGCCTATGAAACGCAAGCTATCAAACGGAGTTACAATCAAGGCGACTCGTCAAAGGACACCGAGTCAAAAGCAATCTTTGGTGCCTTCATCCTCTACGGCAGCTTTATAACGATGTTTGTGTGGATTCTCTCCTTGCTGGGAGTGGCACGCGACTAGTCCCGTCCCCCGACAATAGTCCATGGGGCGGGCGGGCACTTTTGTTGCTCGGCTTCCCAATGGACGCCCCGAAAGGCATGGCGCATCTTAGCGGCATGCCTTTCTTCTTTTTGGTGTCTGTTGCCAAATCTTGTTGGCAACGACAGACCAATCAGCAAAAAGAAGCTTTTTCTGCAACGGCCATTGGCGCGCATCAATCTGGGCAATTGCTTGTGGGGAAAGCCCCGAACGAGCAAACAAACGCTGGCGTCGCAACCACGCAGGGCTTCTCACGACGACGACGACATCGCACAGGGGTGTCCAGTCCTTTTCCAGCAACAAGGGAATGTCTAGAACGACCGTGCGGTGCCTTTGATGCCGTGCCCTTCGCATTTCATGGGAGATCGCTTGGGTGATAGGCGGATGCATCAGGCGTTCGAGTGCCTGCAATGCACGGGGCTCTTGAAACACGTGCCTGCGGAGACGCGCCCGACCATCTTCCTCGGCAAATGGGGGATAGAATCGACAAATCCGGTGAAAAGCAGCCCCCCCGGGCAAGCTTAATGACCGACCGATCTCGTCGGCGTCAATTCTTTTGATCCGCCGATCCTTGGACACCCCACCAAGCAGACGCCCATGACGCCCCGATGCCAGTTCCCGGACAAAGGTCGATTTGCCCGAACCAATAACGCCCGTGACGCCAATCACCGTGATCCCCCGCGCAAGGCGGGAGTCGCGTGTTGCCCCCCTCAACCCTTTCAGGGTGTGCGCGTAAAATTTGAAATGCCGTTTCACGTGAAACGCCCTCCTTCTCAATCCGGTTGGATTGGGCGCGCGATGCTGCGCGTGACAGCGCAAGGTGCCAGTCTCCGATCACACAGATTGGCGCAAAGACTGAACAAATACCGCATCCGCGTCCGGTTCATGACCAAACCATTGCCTAAATCCAACAACCGCCTGATGAACGAGCATGCCAAGCCCATCAGAAGCCCATAAGCCGTGGGTGAGTGCCCATCGAACGATCGGCGTGCTCATTCCCCTCGAGTACACAATATCGTAGACCTGCAAGCTCCCCTGTTGAAATGAGGGCAATTTTGTCAGTGGTGACAAAATGGCGGTCAGCTGCTTGCTATCGGCCTCCCCCTGCAAACCCAATGCCGAGCAATTCACGAAAACGCCAACATCGGCAAGGGTGCCCGCATCATCAGCAACATTCTGCTGCAGCGATGATGGTTCACTGCCTTGCAAAGGCGTTCGTTCGCCCGGATTTCGTTCGCCCTGATCAAGCCAAGTCGTCCAAGGTAGCCAAGCAAGACGGCTATTGTTGAAGGAAGCCGCTATGTTTGCCGCGCGCGCGTCCGTCCGATTGATCAGAATGACTTGCTTCGCTGGTGCCCGGAGCAATGCATCGATAACCGATGAAGCCGCCCCGCCCGCCCCCAGCACGCAGATTGTCTTGCCCGCTAGCTCGATACCTTGTTGGCGACAATCAGCCATAAAGCCGTAACCATCCGAAGAGGCACCCAAACGACACGTTACGTGTCCTCCCGTTGCATCCACCCTATTCAATGTCAGCGTGTTCACCGAGCCAATGGTAACAGCCGAAGGGTCATGCGCGGTGCACCATGCGTGAACCGCCTCCTTGTGCGGGATGGTCACATTCACCCCGCGCACGCCCGCTGCCTGAATGCCACGCAACCCACTGTCAAGCTGGTCGGGAGGCAGACGAAACGGAACATACAACCCGTCGATGCCGCCTTGGGCAAGCCATGTGTTGTGAATACGCGGGGATAAGCTATGGGCAATCGGATCGCCGATAACGCCACACACAGTGGCAGCCCCGGTGGTATGATGAATGGCATGCATCAGCTGATCGACTCGGTCATAGGCAAGGAAAGACAAATCATATGAGAACCCCAACTACCTCCTCATATGACACACAACTATCTCAGAAGGTAATGAGGTCACGTTGTCGCGGCAGGGTACAGTACGGGATCAATGAATCCCGCAAGAGAGGCGACAAGCGAACGCATGGGCAACCCAAGGATCGTGGTGAATTCTCCCTCGACAACCTCAAATAGGTGGATGCCCAAACCCTCATAATGATAGCCCCCGACCGATGACAGAATTGCCTCACCGCAATGTTGTAGGTAATTGTCGAGCCATGCTGGGGAAAAGTCGCGCATTTTCATCCTTGCTTCGACAACATCCCCAACCAAACGTTGCCCTTCAGCATCAACCACTTGAAATGCTGAAATCAGCACGTGCCACTTTCCCGCCATCGCAAGCAATTGCCTACGCAGAGCTTGCATGTCTGCCGACTTGCCCAAAACTTTTTCTTCGAACACCAAAATCTGGTCGGCACCCACCACCAGCCGACCCGGGGACTGGGGACTGTGCGAGTCTCCCCGCGAGGTTGCAGAGAAAGGTACCTCGCGCAGACGGGCACTGACCTGCTGGGCCTTGAGTAAGGAAAGCTCAGCAGCCAAATCGCGCGGCAATGAACCCTCCCAGCTTTCCCTGATAGCCGCCTCATCAACATAGGCGGGGACAACATCAAACTGATAACCCGCCCGGCGTAATAACGTCTCCCGAATGGCACTCTTCGATGCAAGCACAAGGTCTGTCATGGAAAATCACCGTTGTTGTTTGGTTATCTGCTGATAGGAAAGAATTGACGTTGCGGTTTCCTCGATAGACCTATCGGAAACATCAAAGGTCTTTACTCGAAATCGCTGGAAGAGCTTCTTCGCAAATTCCAGCTCGTCGCTGATTCGATCAATATCCACATAATTGATGGTATTGCTTGTTGCCAGTGCTGCCATCCTCGCTCGACGAATCTCTTGAAGACGATGCGGTTTGGCTATCAGCCCAATAGGCAAGGGGGTCTTCGTCTTGAACGCGTTCAGGACAGACTCCGGAATGGGTAAGTCGATCACCAGCGGAAAATTCGCCACATTGATACCACGGTTTGCCAGGTACATTGAAGTAGGCGTTTTGGACGTGCGCGACACGCCGACCAATAAAATATCAGCCGCCGAAATATCGTTCATCAGCTGTCCGTCATCGTGATCTAGGGCGTAATGCATGGCACGAATTCGTTGAAAATACGCCTCATCCATTTGGTGCTGCTTTCCCGGCATAGACTGCGGGAGCTCTTGATACCGGTCGATAAAAAAGTCAAACAATTGGTCAAGCATGAACAACCTTGGCACGTGAAGCTCATCACAGCGTGCTTTGATCAATTCGCGGGTTGCCTTGTCCGCCACTGTTGCCAAAATGGGCCCCGGGTTTTGCTCGATCAGCGCAAAGCACGATTCAACATCTCGTTCCCCTCGAATACCAAGGTGGAGGTGCTCTGCAATATGCGCATGCTGTGGAAATTGGGAAATGCAGGCTCGGTACATGCTGCGCACTGTCTCGCCGGTGGCATCTGATATCAAATGAACGTGCTCTAAGAAGCCTTCCGGCGAGGGATTTTCGTTCACGGATTCCATCGGTGGTTGTCTCTCTGGGTCAAAGAAAATCATTCTGCCGCCTCACGAAACAGAATTTCAAGCAAGCAAAAAGAAACACCAACAACAAAGGGGCAGGACACCCCAATCGTTGGTATTCTACAAAACGCTAACAGGTTATGTCACTAAAATGACCATAGCTAGAGTCCCGACCGTTGGGAACACAAAGAGCACAACAACAAAATGCCCGGGCGTAATCCAATCTTTCCACACTTTCAACAATGGAGTCGTTACAGACTCATGAATTGATTCAATTAAGACTCTGACTCATGTCACTGTTGAAAGTGTGGAAAGACAATCAGGCAATGAAGCACAAGCCTAGTCTAAAAGGGCAGAATAGGTTACAGAAGAAGCATGGCCACAGAAAACAGCGCATCCTTGGATCAGTTATCACACAAACCCTTGCTGAATCTGCTTGCTGGGGGTGGGGGTCAGACTGTGACTCCACCAGTTTGGTTGATGCGACAAGCGGGGCGCTATCTGCCCGAGTACAAAAAGATTCGCGCCGAATGCGACTCGTTTCTGTCTCTGTGTTACAATCCCAAAAAAGCAAGTGAGGTTACCCTGCAACCGTTGCAGCGGTTTGACCTCGATGGCGCAATCTTGTTTTCGGATATTTTGGTGGTTGCCGATGGAATGGGTTGCCCCCCAGTGTTTGACGAAAAAAGAGGCCCCGTTTTCACGCCAATTCGTGAGGCCAGTGCCATCAAAGCTCTAGTCCCCCCTTTGGCGGACGATCCGAAATTTTTGCAAGTTGCCGAAGCCGCCGAACGAGTGGCATCGCGGCTTGCCCCCGAGAAAACGCTTTTGGGTTTCTGTGGTTCACCCTATTCGGTGGCATTTTACATGGTCGAAGGCAGCACCTCGCGGGACGCACTGGCTATTCGCACAGTGGC
>JAHZLG010000244.1 GCA_022599995.1 Alphaproteobacteria bacterium
AGATTGGAGGTGATAGCCCGCAAGGGCGTGGCGACAATCATAGGGCTTCCTAACGCAAGAGCAGGGTGCACGACACCAGTAGGCACGCGAGCTGTGCTTGGTAATAAGTAGGCAAATGAGAGACGTCCATAGAGCTCCCGGCATGCGCTTGTGAAACAACGAAACTTGGCTATACAATGTCCCATGCTAACCGAAGCATCGACAATCCAACTATACCACTCCATCCGCACAGACCCTGTCACATAGCATTCGTAATCCCATGATAAACATCGCGATACTGTTGCTCGGAGGGATAATCTATGCACTGGGCTTTCCCCCGCTCGGCCTGGGAATCGCCCACTATCTTGGCTTGGGACTTCTCGCCTATGTCCTGTTTCGCTACCGCTACACGAATGGGCAACGGTTGCGCATGGCGTGGCTGTTCGGGTTTGTCGCCCATTGTGTGGGGCTGTACTGGGTTGCCAATGCCATTGGCTATGTCTCGTCCTCGGTGATTGCGGGTTATGGGGCAGTCGTAATTGGCTCGTTATACCTTGGGGTGTTTTTTGCTATCCCCGCCTACCTTGCGAGTCGAGCAAAGGCACTGCCTGCCCGCATGGTGTTGTTTTACGTCCTGCTGTTGGTTGGCGACTGGCTGCGCAGTTACTTCTTCCTGCCCTTCCCTTGGAATACCTTCGGACATGGGTGGTTTTTCAGCGATTCCTTGTTGCAGTCTGCCTCGGTTTTCGGGTCGTATGGCATGGGGGCTGTGTCGCTAGGCACATCATTTGCTGCGGCATATGTGCTCATGCGGCGCAAGCCAAAGCAGGCGGTGCGGCGGTTTGTTCCTTTGGTTGGGTTTGCGGTCGCCACCTGTCTCCTGTGGAGTTACGGTGCTGTGCGTCTGTCTGCCCATGCCAGCGGCACTGCTGAGATTGCGGCACCTCTTCCTCCTTCGGTTACGCAGGCCGGCGGTGCGGCGGGGGGGTGGCATCTTCGTGTGGTGCAGCCAAACATCTCGCAACAGGAGAAGTGGGTCAATGCCAACGCACAGGCACATCTTAAGAAGCAGATTCAGCTTTCCACAGCAGGACTCGACCCCACGCGCAAGACCCTGATCATTTGGCCAGAAGCCGCCACCAATTACATTGACGGTGCTCTGTTGCAAGCGATGGGGCAGATTCGTGATGCCATCCCGACGGGTGCTTATCTCGGTTTGGGGCACTTGCGTCGAGGCAGCGGAAATGATGCGGTGAATGTCTCTGCGGCGGGGTCGGCGGATCGTGGCACGCTGCGCAACAGCTTCACGGTGATCAAACCAAACAAGCCCAGCCCGTCGGACGTCTCTGACGGGGGGCAAACGGCTTCGGCACTTAGCCCTGATCTCACATTCACGTTGCCTTACGACAAGGTGAATCTGGTGCCTTTCGGCGAGTACACACCGCTTTCTCGGTTCTTGGGGCTTTCGGTGGTGGCGACGGGCAATGAGATGCGCGCGGGGAGTGGTCCCGGTGTCGTGGTGCTCGACGAGCAGCTTATTGTTGCGCCGTTGATCTGTTACGATGCGGTATTTTCTGGGCGGATTGTGGGGTCTGCTGGGGTTGCGTCCGGGGGACTGGCGACGCAAGGGGGGGCAGTGTTGTCTCGGCCGAATTTGCTGGTGAATGTGACCAATGATGCGTGGTATGGCAATACGTGGGGGCCTCGTCAGCATGCGGCATACAGTCGTCTGCGGGCAATCGAGGAGGGAATCCCATTGGCGCGGTCGGCGAACACAGGGATTTCTGCGGTCTGGGATGCGGTGGGCACGCCGCTTAAAGTGCAAGATTTTGATACAACGAATGTGCTTGATGTCGCTTTGCCGCGCGCGTTGCACCCGACGGTGTATGCTCGGGTTGGGTTCTTGCCATTCTTTGGTTGGATCGCGCTTTGTCTGGCGTACGGATGGCTGTTGCATCGCCGCGGGGTACGTCTTGCTATGTTGCGCCGTGCACGCCGGGGTTAGCTCCGCCAAGACGATCCCGTGATTTTCTCGATGGGCACGGCTGCCGGCTGCGCCAAAACCACCTTTATTTCCTCTCAAGCAAGGGTCATTTGATGATTGCTCTCCATAGTTACAGCACGCCGAACGGCAAGAAGGTCACACTGATGCTCGAGGCGTGCGGGTTGCCGTACACCTATCACAGCGTGAATTTCTTTGAGAACGAACAGTTCGTGCCTGCCTTTTTGGCGATCTCCCCAAACAACAAGATACCGGCGATTGTGGACAGCAAGGGCATTGATGGCAAGCCTGTCAGCGTCTTTGAATCGGGTGCTATTCTGCTGTACCTAGCTGAGAAGACCGGCAAATTCCTTCCTTCGGAGCCCGTGGCACGGTTAGAGGTTTTGCAGTGGTTGATGTTTCAGATGGGCGGGTTTGGGCCGATGTTGGGTCAGGCGCATCATTTCCTTCGTTATGCGCCCGAGCAGGTACCTTATGCGATTGCTCGGTACAGTGCTGAGGCATTGCGGCTTTATGGGGTGCTTGATCGACGGCTTGGGACGCAGTCGGGTTTTGTCGTGGGGGATTCTCCGACCATTGCGGATTTTGCTTTGTTCCCGTGGGCATCGCGCCACGAGTTTCAAGACATTGCCTTGGCTGATTTTCCAAACGTTCAGGCGTGGTATGGTCGGATGGGTGCTCTCCCCTACACTGCGGCGGGCATGGAGAACCGCGATCCGCAGAGGGGATAAGCCGGGTACAGGTACGGGGCAGTCGTCGCGCGCACCTTGGACAGTGGTTGCCTCCGCTGCTGCTGCGTGTGATGGCCTACGTCGCTGTTGCGTGTGATGGCCTACGTCGCTGCTGCGTGTGATGGCCTACGTCGCTGCTGCGTGTGATGGCGTACGTCGCTGTTGCGTGTGATGGCGTCGCGATTACGATACCTGTGCCACAATAAAGACAATTGTTGGAATTTTTTGCGATAGATTTGGATTGGCTCCTATCGTTCGCTGGAGCAGGTCATTCACCTGAAGCGCCGTTGTTGCTTGGTGGGTTGGGTGGCTGCTAGCATTTCTTTCTTTGTTTTGAGGTGACCCCATGGCGCAAGCACATCCTTTGCAATCGAACCCTGTTCCGTCTCAGTCTGAGGATTTATCCTTCACGATGCATGCGTCGGACGACATTGTCCATGTGTCGGACTCCTCATTGCGTGATACCCCTGACTTTGGTGTTTGGCCACTGGTTAGTCGCATCTCTGGGGCAACCCTCAATGATGATGGGGGCGTCACGGTGCGCTGGAGCAACGGCAGTCAGTCGACTTACCATCGGATTTGGTTGCGCGACAATTGTCCTTGTCCGGCGTGTCATCATCCTGTGACGCGTGAGTCGGTGATTACGATGTCGTCGCTTGATATGTCGTTGCGTCCGGTTGAGTTGTTTCATGCCGATGACACATTGACCTTGGTATGGGGGGGTGATCGCCATATCAGCACTTATGATGCGGGGTGGCTTGAGGGTAACATGTCCGAGAAGGAGAGTGGGCTTGACCTCTCACCACGCGTGTGGGGCGAGGAATTCACCATTACGCGCTACGGTGCCGATCAGCTGTTTCAGGACAGGCACGTCCGTGGGGCTTATCTCGAGACGTTGCTTTATGATGGCATTGCGCTTGTTGAGGGGCTCGACACCAGCGGGGGCAAGGTCGTAGATTTGGCGTCGCTTTCTGGGTTTGTGCGCGCCACCACTTTCGGCAAGATTTTTCATGTGATCAATCGTCCTGAGGATGCGAACACCAATGCCAATCTTGCGGTACGGTTGCCCTTGCACACTGATTTGCCGACACGCGAGTACGCACCTGGCCTTCAATTTCTGCATGCTCTTGTGAATGAGACGACGGGGGGCGAGAACATGTTCTGCGATGGGTTGCGTCTGGCGCGGGTCATCAAAGAGGAGGCCCCCGAGCACTACGAGGCACTCACCACGATTGCCTGCACCTTTCAGAATCGCGATCGGTATTCGGATCATCGGGTAAGTTTTCCGATCATTCGGTTGGATCATTTGGGGCGACCGTTTGATTTTCGGATAAACACCTTTTTGCGTGGGGCAATCACGAATCTCAGTTATGATGAGATTGAT
>JAHZLG010000245.1 GCA_022599995.1 Alphaproteobacteria bacterium
GCCAAGACAATCCGGGGGGAATCGTCGAGAAAGAGTCCCCCATCCAACTGTCTAACATCTCGCTGATCGACCCCGAAAGCAACAAGCCTACCCGCATCGGATTCAAAACGCTGGATTCGGGCGAAAAAGTCCGTTTTGCGAAGCGGTCGGGCGCAACCATCGAAAACCCGTAAAGCCCAGCTCTGTATGATCGGGTATGTTGGGGTATGATGAGGCATGAGCCTCTGTGCTACGCCCACCATACTCCCGTCCCCCGTACGATGTCGATCCCGGCATCTTGCTGACACACCATTCGGCCTTCTCACCCTTCCTCACCCCTGGATTTGACACCCAACTATGTCAACACCACGACTCAAAGACCTGTATCTCAACACCGTGCGCGACAAACTGAAAGAACAATTTCAGTATAAGAACGCCATGCAGATTCCCCGAATCACGAAAATCGTGCTGAACATGGGCGTCGGAGAAGCAACCCAAGACCGGAAATTCATCGAGCAAGCCGCCCAAGACCTCACCTTGATCGCCGGGCAAAAAGCCGTTATCACGCGTGCCCGCCGCTCCGAAGCAGGGTTCAAATTGCGCGAAGGGATGGCAATCGGCACGAAGGTGACGCTCCGTACCACACGGATGTATGAATTCCTCGACCGCTTGAACACCATTGCCCTGCCCCGCACACGTGACTTTCGCGGCTTTAACGAAAAGTCATTCGACGGAAAAGGCAATTTCTCGGTTGGCATCAAAGAGCACATCGTCTTTCCCGAAATCGATTACGACAAAGTAACCAAAATGAGAGGGATGCAAGTGGTCATCTGCACCTCCGCCAACACCAACGAGGAAGCCCTTGCCCTGTTGAAGGGATTCAACCTCCCCTTTGGTGGCGACGCCTAACCCATACTGGTCATCCGACCAGACGCCGTTTCCCACTCACTCACTCACCCCCCCTGCCTCCCTGCCAAAGACTGTCCCATGGCGAAAAAAAGTGCTGTAGAACGCAATAAGTCCGTGAAGCAACTGATCAATGCCGAAGCCGCCCGTCGTGGCAAGCTGAAAGCCCTGATCAAAAACAAGGACACCGAACCCGAAGTGCGCCTGCATGCCGTCATGAAATTGTCGGAAATGCCCCGAAATGGCTCTAAGGTGCGCTACATGAATCGCTGTGCCCTCACCGGTCGCCCCCACGCCGTCTACCGCAAATTCAAACTCTCGCGCATTGCCTTTCGTGAGCTCGCCTCGGCAGGGCAAATCCCGGGCACGACAAAATCAAGCTGGTAACTCTCGGAGTATCCCGACCTACCATCACTTGGTGATCGGCGACTGCCGTGATGCACCACCCTCATCGCAACCGTGAAGCTGCTCTTGCTCTTCGCGACGTTTGCTGATAAACACCCACTTCCTACACACCCGACCGACGCGGACATCAATCACCATGAGCATGAGCGACCCCATCGCTGACCTTATCGCACGAATCAATAATGCCGGCGCTGCAGGACACAAGTCCCTCACCGTGCCCGCATCAAAGATGAAAAAGGCGTTCCTCGAAGTGCTCATGCGCGAAGGGTTTATCGAGTCGATCGACTACGTCGAAGTCCGCAAGGGAATCAGTAATTACGTCGTCGATCTGCGCTATCACAATGGCACCCCCGTCATCTGCGAAATGCGTCGCATCTCACGGCCTGGCCGGCGTGTCTATCGCGCTGTCAATGACATCCAAACCTTCTACAATGGTCTCGGCATCTATATCCTTTCAACCTCGCAAGGCCTGATGACCGACCACGAAGCCCGCAAAGCCAACACTGGTGGCGAACTACTCTGCCAAGTGTTCTGATCTAGGCAGGCATCCGTTTTGCCCCGCCTCCTCGGGTGGAAATCATCGGCGGTCGCATACACCAAACATCATCGGATTGTTGTACTAACCAACAGCAGACCGTTGCACCAACCATAATCGGACAAGCCATAACCGCTGCTTGCCCTTAATCCTGTTCTTCCCTCATTTTAGGTCATTGCCATGTCGCGAGTCGGAAAATACCCCATCGCACTGCCAGAATCAGTGACAGTCACCCTCGCCAACGACACCGCAACTGTCACCGGCAAGCGCGGCACACAAACCGTGCCCCTGTCTTCGCTCGTCACCGTGGCCGTGAATGACAACCAAATTCACGTCACCCCCAATGCCCTGCAAAAACGCAACCGCATTATGTGGGGAACGACACGAGCAAACCTGAGCAACGCAGTAACCGGCGTCACCCAGGGGTTTGAGAAAAAACTCGAACTGCAAGGGGTCGGCTATCGTGCCAAAGTCGAGCAAAATGTGGTCATCCTATCCCTAGGATTCAGCCACGACGTGAATTTCCCCATGCCCGAAGGCATTGTTGCCACCACCGAAGGCGATCGCCGCAATGTCATCGTCATCAGTGGTAACGACAAGCAACAAGTCGGGGAGATTGCCAGCCAAATCCGAGCCCTCCGTCCCCCCGAACCCTACCGAGGCAAAGGGGTGAAGTATTTTGGAGAGACCATTCTCCGCAAAGAAGGGAAAAAGAAATAATGCCTACGACACGCGAAACCTTTCTCAAACGCCAACGACGCAGCCGCTATGCGCTTCGTCAACGTATTGGCTCCCGGCCGCGCTTGACTGTGTTCCGATCTAATCGGAATATATATGCTCAGATTATCGATGATAGTGCCCGTACGACACTCGTCACCGCATCATCGCTGGAGCTGAAAGAAAAGCCCACCGCCAAAAACACCCTCACCAAAGAAATCGCCGCCGAAATCGGCAAACGCCTCGGCGACCGCGCCAAAGAAAAAGGCATTGTCGATGTGGCCTTCGATCGTGGCGGGTACCAATTCCACGGACGGGTGAAAGCCCTTGCCGACGCAGCCCGCGAAGCAGGATTGAATTTCTAACCTGCCCTCTTCCTTGTGCCTCTCTTCGAGTGCTCATGCCTAGCCCCACAGTCTTGGCACACCCGAGCTTGGAACCGAGCTTTAATCCAAACCGGAAATGAGTAGGAAAACCAGAAATCAGTTCTATTAATATATTCATAATTATACTTCTACCTCTACTTCTCTCTTACCTCCTACTTACACTTACACTTACACTTACACTTACAC
>JAHZLG010000246.1 GCA_022599995.1 Alphaproteobacteria bacterium
AACTTCGCCATGCAAGCCATCGATCAAATCATCAATTCGGCAGCGAAGACTCTGTATATGTCCGGCGGGCAAATGGGGTGTCCGATTGTCTTTCGTGGCCCTAACGGGGCGGCAGCCCGTGTCGGTGCCCAGCACTCACAGTGCTATGCCAGCTGGTACGCCCATTGCCCGGGGTTGAAAGTCGTCGCCCCCTACTCGGCCGATGATGCCAAGGGGCTCATGAAATCGGCCATACGCGACAACAACCCGGTCATCTTTCTGGAAAATGAATTGCTGTATGGGCAGCAGTTCGATGTGCCCGATGATGTGGATTACCTTGTCCCCATCGGCAAGGCACGGATTCGCCGTGTTGGAGGCCATGCCACCATCGTTGCCTTCTCGCTCATGGTTGGCAAGGCACTCGAAGCTGCCGAGTTGCTCGCCGCAGAAGGCATCGAGTGCGACGTGATTGATCTGCGGTCTATTCGTCCGCTTGATGTAGAGACCATTGTCGCCTCAGTGAAGAAAACCAGCCGGCTGGTGACCGTGGAGGAAGGGTGGCCCGCCGCAGGCATCGGTGCTGAGATCGCCGCCCTGATGATGGAACATGCCTTTGATTGGCTGGATGCTCCCGTCCAGCGGGTGCACGGCAAGGACGTCCCCCTGCCCTACGCCGCGAACCTAGAGCAACTTGCCCTGCCGCAAACCCAAGACATTGTCGATGCCGTGCGTGCGACCGTAGCCTAATTACCCTGCCCAAGGAGCCGTACCACATGCCCATCGCCTTGAGAATGCCCGCCCTGTCCCCCACCATGACCGACGGCACCATTGCCCGCTGGCTGGTCAAGGAGGGCGAGGCCGTAACCAGCGGAACCCTGCTCGCCGAAATAGAAACCGACAAGGCAGTGATGGAATACGAATCCATCGATGAGGGGACGCTTGGCAGAATAGACATCCCCGCCGAGTCAGAGAACATCGCAGTAGGGACGGTTATCGGCTGGGTGCTCGAGCCCAACGAGTCGGCGGCAACCCTTCCCGCTCTGGGAAATGACAGTTCTGCCCCAAGCGCAAGCTCTGTTGCTGCTTCGACGGCGCCGGCTGTCGCGTCGGGTGCCATTGTCCCATCGGTTCCACCGAGCACGGTTGCGGCTTCGGCAGAGGTTGCCCCTGCCCCTGTGGGTGGAGCAACGAGCACCACACACTCCCGCGTATTTGCATCGCCCCTCGCCCGCCGTCTTGCGCGCGAAGCAGGCGTCGACATTGCCGCGATCAAAGGAACAGGCCCCCACGGCCGCATCGTGAAACGCGATGTGCTCGCCTACGAGCCGCCCGTGCCGATGGCGGCTTCCGCACCCATGGTTGCCTCCAGTCCTGCCGCAACCTCAACCCCGCACACCCCCGAGGGAGCTGCGCATATCCCCCCATCCCGCATCGAGAAACCTTCGACGATGCGGCGGATCATTGCCGAGCGTCTGCAAGAATCCAAACAAAAGGTGCCCCACTTCTACCTGACCGTCGAGATTGATGTCGATCCGCTCTTGGCTATTCGGCGGCAGATCAACGAAACCCTGGTTGATGGGAAAGTATCCGTGAATGATTTCGTGATCAAATCGGTTGCCGTTGCCCTTGAGCAAATCCCCGCCGCCAACGCAAGCTGGAGTGACGCTGGCATGATGACCTACTACGAGCGCAGTGATATTGCCGTCGCAGTTGCCATCGACGGTGGGTTGATTACCCCAGTCGTGCGCGATGCCGCCAACAAGCGGCTCGCCGTGATTGCCCAAGAAATGAAGGAGCTCGCGGCCCGCGCCCGCGCCGGGAAGCTAACCCCCACCGAGTACAGCAATGGAACTTTCTCGATCAGTAACCTCGGGATGTTTGGGGTGAAAGAATTCGCCGCCGTGATCAATCCGCCACAAGGGTGCATCCTCGCCGTTGGGGCTGGAGAAAAACGCCCTGTTGTGCGCAACGGGGAGCTGGCCATCGCGACGATGATGTCGGTCACCCTCTCGGCTGATCACCGTGCCGTCGATGGGGCAGTGGCCGCGCAGTGGCTGGGGGCGTTCAAGAAATTGATGGAAAACCCCCTCGCCATGCTCTGATGGCAGACGACGAGTCGCAGCCTATGCAATCGCCGATTCGCCCCCAGCCCCTCCCCGTTGGCCATGCGACCCGATGCCCCATCCTGTTTTCTGTAAAGCAAAGCCATGACAAAGAAATATGATCTCATCATCATCGGTGGTGGCCCGGGCGGATACGTTGCCGCTATCCGAGCCCGCCAACTCGGGATGACCACCGCACTGATTGAACGAGAGCACCTTGGGGGCATCTGCCTGAATTGGGGATGTATCCCGACCAAAGCCCTGCTTCGTTCGGCAGAAATCTACGATCACGCAAAACACGGAGAATCGTTTGGCCTGCGCTTCGAAGGCGTGGACTTCGACCTCAAAGCATTGGTCAATCGATCGCGTAATGTCGCCAAACAGCTGAGTGGGGGGGTGGGACACCTCATGAAGAAAAACCGTGTCGATGTCTACAATGGCACCGCAACCCTTGCTGGTGATAAGGTGGAGGTCTCTGGGGGGGGCAAGGTCGAAACCCTCGAAGCCCCGCATAGAATCGTGGCAACGGGGGCACGGGCGCGCCACCTGCCCGGGTTTGTGCCCGATGACAAGGTGTTGGTGACCTACCATCACGCCATGATTCCGGATTCCCTGCCGCAACGCCTGCTGGTGATTGGCTCTGGGGCTATCGGGACTGAATTCGCCAGCTTCTACCGGTCATTGGGCGTCGATGTTACGATTGTCGAAGTGGCTGGCCGCATCCTGCCTGTAGAGGATCACGAAATATCAGAATTAGCCCGCAAAGCATTGATCAAGCGTGGAATAAAGATATTGCTGAACACGAGCGTTCAATCCCCCGTCATCAAGAACGACACCATCACGGTCGATCTGGTCGATGCCAGTGGCAACAAAACCCCGATGGTCTTTGATCGTGCCATCCTCGCAGCTGGAGTCGTCCCCAATGTCGAGGGCTTAGGGTTAGAAACAACCAAAGCCGTCGTCGGGAAAACCGGGATCGAGACCGGTGCCTATAGTACCACCGCCCACCCCGGCCTTTACGCGATTGGCGACGTTTCAGGGCCGCCGATGCTTGCCCACAAGGCTTCGCACGAAGCGGTGCTCTGCGTCGAGAACCTCCATGGAATGACCAACCTGCCCACCCTTAACGTGATTCCGGGTTGCACCTACTGCGATCCACAGGTGGCAAGCGTTGGCCTCACCGAGCAAGCCGCAAAAGACCAAGGGATTGCAGTTCGGATCGGACGCTTCCCCTTTGTTGGCAATGGCAAGGCGATCGCCCTGGGTGCTGCCGAAGGGATGGTCAAAACGGTGTTCGATGCCAAAACAGG
>JAHZLG010000247.1 GCA_022599995.1 Alphaproteobacteria bacterium
ATAGAATCAACGCATGCCGCCCACATCACTGTATTGATCCTCTGTTCATCAACCCTTTGTCTTCTTGTATTTGAAAAGGGGGCGTGGTAGAAAAGCAGAACTTCGATTGCTAAGGACTCACGTACGTCCCTTTGACAACCCAGGAACATTTCCTTGCTAAAATCTATCCGAAAACACGTAGAACAACGGAAGGTAAAACAGCTCTATCGCGTGTCGGGCATGACAATGGCACGCAAGGACCGCCTTACCAAATTCCTTCGCATCTCCCGAATTATCTTGCTGTGTCGCGCCTTTGAAGAAGGGGCAAGCTGGCTTTTTCGTGTCCGCTCGTTCGTATGGCATAGTGGAATGCATACGTTCTCGGTCACCGTGTCGGGGTTTCGGTCGCTCCTGTTTGTGGTCGGATTTTCATTCTCCGTCTTCGCCATTGTTCTGTTGTTGCAAGGTTTGATTACTCGGCAGCAAGAACTCCAAGTGGCGACCGAGGAAATTGCCGAGCTGAAAGCCATCTTTGCCAACCTGCGCGACGAGCTGGATGCAGCAAAATCCCAGGAAGAACCCATCACGGCGACGGCCTCGGTGGATATGTTGATCGAGCGCACCGAGGAATATGAACGGCTCCTGCATGCGTTCCGCGTGGATGGCGAATTCATCCGCACCCGTGGCAGGCTGGTAAATGACATCGGCAGCTTGAAAGAGGCACTGGCGGAAGAACGCTTCAGCCTCTACCAAACTGAGGAAAAACTGTCCAAATCCGAGGAAAATACCGCCCTACTGTATGAGTCAGAGCAAGACCTCAAGGAACAAAACAACCGTCTTCAAGATGAGCTGATTGATGTGCTGCAAGAGCACGACCATAGCCAGCGCGTGCAACAAGACTTTCTGGTTGCCATCGATAGCTATCTCGCCGAGCTTGAGCGGGTGACGGGGAAAGTGCGCCCCGATGATGATCCGATTGATGGACTCGGGGGGACACTGGACTACCTGCTCGCCGCGACAACCGAAGTTTTTGACTTCTATGCCCGACAAGACACACTCCTGCGTCAAGCCGAGCAAGCCTTGAATGACGATATTTCGCGTAACTACAACATCATTGCCGCAACCGAATTTCCCCTGAAGAAAATCCGCGGTGCATCCATCATTCAAACGGGACTGGGTGGCCCCATCGATGGCGACATTATCCCTGTTGGCGGCAACGAACACGTCTATAGACTAGAGGGGCTTAGGGCGATGCAAGACGAGATCGTCACGCGCATCGAGGTGGCCCACTTCTTGCAAAAAGTACGCAATTGTATGCCCGTGGGGCGGCCTATATTGACAGACGAGCGTGTGTCGAGCAAATATGGCGTCCGCCGCGACCCCTTCTTGCACAAACACGCCTTCCATTACGGCATCGATTACTCTATCTGGTACGGCAATGATATTGTTGCAACCGGACCGGGTGTTGTTGTAAGAAGCGGGTTTCACGGCGGCTACGGCCGACTTGTCGAGATCGATCACGGATGTGGGTTCAAATCACGCTACGCCCACTTGCAACGATTCGCTGTGCGCAAAGGAGAAACCGTCAATGCAGGACAAAAAATCGGTGAATCCGGCAATTCAGGACGCAGCACCGGACCGCACCTTCACTATGAGGTGCTCTATAACAACCGCCAACTCAACCCCATTACCTTCGTCGAGGCATTAGAATATGCTAAATAAAGCCAAAGAAATCACCCCTGCTGTCGTACCTCCCGGGGTAAAACCAGCCTTGCGTCCCCAGCGTCCTGGGGTCGATCAGAAACGTCCTTCTATCCTCTCGAGCAATTTGCACCTGACCGGTGACCTGCGCTCCGAGGGCGATGTCCACCTTGAAGGGGCAGTCAATGGCAGCATCTTCTGCAAAGGACTAACCATTGCCGACGGAGCAAAAATAGACGGGAACATTACCTGCAAAAGCCTTGATCTGAGCCAGGATGGTGGCATCCAGGGCGATATTCACGGCGACGAGGTGCGCGTCTCAGGGCGGGTGCACGGCAACATCACGGCACGTGTGGTTCATCTGAACTCCACGGCGAAAGTGGCAGGAAACATTGTCCACGAGTCGCTCTCGGTTGAAGCGGGAGCGCACCTGATGGGCGAATGCCGGCACACCGATGAAGTGGCAACCCTTGTGGAAAAAGCCGTGGAAGAGCTGAAAAAAGGCACGGTCATGCCAAAACGAGAAATCAGCCATGAGAAGCACGCAAAAGTATCCTGATTGCACGGGTGTCGCTTGGGCACTGTGAACGGTCAGCCATCGCAGTGCATTCGATAAGATTGGGATAACAAATATCTTCGGTAATTACTTGACCCTTCACGGAGTGTTGATGCACCCTGCGAGTGACAAAAGCTGAACGCCAACGAAGGCAAGACCACGCTATCCTGTTGGTTTTGCCTTTTTGGTTTTTGGTGTCTGCCAATTTGACGCGCTGCTGTGCCAAAGCACTATTGTGCCGAGCGTCCGGAGAGATCAGCTAGCTTAGCGGGTTGCGGATCAAGGGCAGACATCCCTACGCTGACTCTCATCGCGATGGTGCCAACCGGGGGCGGTGTCGCTGCGAACCCCGCCTGCTCGCTTCGCCTGCTTCGGCTGTCCGCTTGCCTGCCCTGCTTGCCTCGTCTGTCTACCTGCCTCGTCTGCCCTGTCCGCTTGCCTTGCTTGCTTCGTCTGCCCGCCTCGCTTGCTTCGTCTGCTTGCCTTGCTTGCTTCGTCTGCCCGCCTCGCTTGCTTCGTCTGCTTGCCTTGCTTGCTTCTTCTGCCCGCCTGCTTGCCTCCCCTGCCCGCCTCGCTTGCTTGCCTCGCCTGGCCCGCTTGTTTCGTCTGCTCGCCCCGCTTGCTTGCCTTGCTTGCTTCACTTGCCTCGTCCGCCTGCCTAGCCTGCCCGCTTGCTCCGCCTGCCTTGCTTGCCTGTCTGCCCGCCTCGCTTGCCTGGCCCGCCCGTCTGCCTAGCCCGCTTGCCTGGCCCGCCCGTCTGCCTAGCCCGCTTGCCTCGCTTGCTTCGTCTGCTTGCTTCGTCTGCTTGCCTCGCTTGCTTCGTCTGCCCGCCCCGCTTACCTGCCCCGCTTGCCTCGCCTGCCCGCCTCGCTTGCTTCGTCTGCTTGCCTGCTTCACTTGCCTCGTCCGCCTGCCTAGCCTGCCCGCTTGCTCCGCCTGCCCGCCTCGCTTGCTTCACTTGCCTCGTCCGCCTGCCTAGCCTGCCCGCCCCGCCTGCTTGCCTCGCTTGCTTCGTCTGCCCGCCTCGCTTGCTTCGTCTGCTTGCCTTGCTTGCCTAGCCCGCCCGTCTGCCCGCCTCGCTTACGTGCCTCGCCTGCCACCCCTCCCCACCCCTCCCCACCCCTCCCTCTCCCCCTGAACTTGCTATCGATGGTCACGCCGCTTTCTACGCCGTCACACCCCCTGCTTACCCAGGAATGCCGACAATTTCTCGCCGAGCTCCACGCCGCATTCGACGCCAGACGCTTGGCATTGCTCGCTGCCCGCCGGGAACAGCAAACCCTCTATGACAACGGCGCAACCCCCGCCTTCCCCGATGATTCGATGGCCTCTAACCCCGATTGGCGCGTCACATCAACCCCTCCTGACCTGCAAGATCGCCGCGTCGAAATCACCGGGCCACCCAGCCGGAAAATGCTGATCAATGCCCTCAATGCAGGCGCAAAAACCTTCATGGCCTGTCTCGAGGACGCCACAAGCCCCTCCTGGCACAATGTGATGGATAGCCAGCAAAACCTGCACGATGCCGTGCACCGGACAATCGCCTTCGAAGACCCCAGCTCGGGCAAACAGTACCAGCTGCGGACGGACACAGAATCGCTCGCTGCCCTGATCGTGCGCCCGCGTGGGTGGCACTTGCACGAAAGCCACGCCAGCACCGCCGAGGGCACCTCCATGTCCGGCAGCTTATTCGATTTCGGCGTCTACCTTTTTCACAACGGCCAGCGCGCCCTTCAGAATGGTTCAGGCCCCTACTTCTACCTGCCTAAGATCGAACACCACCAAGAAGCCCGCCTATGGGCTGACGTCTTCGCCTTCGCCGAGCAATACCTGCACCTGCCTGCCCAGTCGATCAAGGCTACCGTCCTGATCGAGACCCTGCCCGCCGCCTTCCATGCCGAAGACATTCTGTATCAGCTTCGCGCGTACATTGTGGGGCTCAACTGCGGCCGATGGGATTATATCTTTTCTTATATCAAGGTGTTTCGCCGCCACCCCGACCGTATCCTGCCCGACCGCTCGGCCGTCACCATGACTGTCCCCTTCATGCGCGCCTACTGCTTGCACGTGATCGATGTGTGCCATCGGCGCGGGGCCCACGCGATTGGCGGCATGGCGGCACAAATCCCCGTGCGCGGCGACGAGGCCGCCAATGCCGAAGCCTTTGCCCGCGTGCGCGCCGACAAAACGCGCGAGGTCACCGATGGACACGACGGGACTTGGGTGGCGCATCCCGGGTTGGTGCCCGTCGCCATGGAGGTCTTCGATGCCCACATGCCGACGCCGAACCAGATCAACCGCACGCCGAACACGGCCCCTGCTGTCACGGCAGAAGCCCTGACGACTGCCTGCGATGGTGCCAAGACCCTCGCCGGGCTGCGCACCAACATCGAGGTGGGGATTACCTATTTGGCAGCATGGCTCGGCGGGCTGGGTGCTGTGCCCATCCACCACCTGATGGAGGATGCCGCCACGGCCGAGATTTGCCGCTCGCAACTATGGCAGTGGCGCGTGAACAGCGTGACCCTAGATGGCGGCGTGACGCCGCGGGACAGCGTGACGCCGCGGGACGACAGTGTCACGCAGGTTGACGACACCCTGCTCCGCACGGAGATCGAGGCATTCACGGCTGCCCTGCAAGCAAAACTTGGCAATGACGCATATGCCGCACAACACTATGTCGATGCAACGGCACTGTTCACCGACATGGTGTTCGCCGATACCCCGCCCGACTTCCTCACCATTCCCGCCTACAATCGCTTTCTGGCAGCTGCGGAATAGACCCCTCCCCCCTGCACACCTCCACCAGTGGGTTAAAGGCGTGCGTGAAGCGCAGGAACAAGGCTCTCTGCAACGGCGTGCGTCGTCGTTGAGACGGCTGTTAGGCCTTATCGAGCAGACGAAGCACTTCCTCGATACGTGCAGCAGGATGTGAGGCGCGCGTGATTGATCGTCCCATCACGAGAAAATTCGCCCCCAATGCGATGGCGTCTTCGGGGGCACTTACGCGGCGTTGATCATCCTTGTCGTCACCAGAGAAACGGATGCCGGGGGTGACGATGGCAAAGTCATCAAGGCTGACCATGCTTTTATCAGGTCGTTCGAGGCTGTTTTCCAGACGTGAAATATCCTGCGCGGCACACACAATGCCGTCGGCGCCGTTGTCCAGTGCCGCACCCGCCATGTGCGTGACCAAAGTCTCAGGTTCAACAAAAGACGCATAAAGGGCACTCTCATGTCCCATGGAGGTGAGCACGGTCACCCCAAGAAGCTGGGTTGACGCTTCCCCTGCGCGGAAACAACAGTCGATCGCTTCCCGTGCGGCTGTGACCACTTGCGGCACGGCGGTAACCGTGATCATGGCAGGGCGATAGCGTTCCACCAGACTGCGCACCCCGCCCCTGACGGTCGAGGGAATATCGAACATCTTCACATCGAGAAACAACGGCACCTGTTGCTGTTTCAACGTATCCAGCCACTCCATACACCCGGGCTGGTAAAGAAGCTGCAATCCCACCTTCACGATCAGGGCTGGCCTTGTTGGCAAATCGGGCAAGGAAGCATAAATCGGGGCAATGTGATCATCGAAAAAGACTTTGGCATCTTCCACCGTGGGAAAATCCAGCGCGATGATAAGCCCTGCTGATGGGCGGCTAGCGTGCATGAGATAAGGCTTTTCTGTGGGGTGATCCTAACAGCAAGGCACCGGCAACCTTCCTTCTGAAGGCATCCGTCGAGTCAGTTGCGCGCGATGATGCATCCTTGCCTGTTGCTGCGCCAAACTTGGCCTGTTGCTGCGCCAAAAATGAGACGGTTGAGCCAATGTGCCGCGACGATAATCGGACGACTACAATTGGGCGATGATGTGCTGCGTCATGGCCGTGCACCCGACAACAGTCGAGGCGTCGTTGGCAATGTCCTGCGTGCGGACATTGTCCGCCAGCACACGGGCGATCGCCCCATCGAGGACGTCCGCCGCATCCGCCCCGGCAAAAGAGTACCGCAATGCCATCGACAGGCTCGCCAGCATCGCACAGGGGTTGGCTTTGTCCTGCCCCGCAATATCGGGGGCCGAGCCGTGCACCGGTTCATACAACGCCCGGCGGCGTCCCGTGGTGGGATCGGGCGACGAGAGCGACGCCGACGGCAACATGCCCAACGAGCCGGTGAGCATGGCAGCACAGTCGGATAACAGGTCGCCAAACAGGTTATCGGTCACGATCACATCGAACTGCTTCGGTGCCCGCACCAATTGCATGGCACAATTGTCCGCATACATGTGATGCAACTCAATGCCTGCCCCTTCCTTGGCGTGTAGGTCGGTAACGACCTTGCGCCAGAAAGCACCGGTCTCCATGACGTTGGCCTTCTCGACCGAGTGCAGCTTGCCACCGCGGGCGCGGGCGAGGTCAAAGGCGACGCGTGCCACCCGCTCGATCTCGGCCTGGGTGTAGGATTGGGTGTCAATCACGCGGTTGTTTTCGGGGTCGTGCCCACGCGGCGTGCCGAAATAGACGCCAGCGGTGAGCTCGCGGACGATCATCAGGTCGAGCCCCTCGACCAGCTCTTGCTTCAGACTCGAGCTTGCCGCAAGGGCCGGAAAGCAGACCGCAGGGCGGAGATTAGCAAAGACGTCCATTGCCTTGCGCAACCCCAGCAGGCCGGCCTCGGGGCGAAGGGCGCGGGGGACGTCGTCCCACTGAGGGCCGCCCACTGCGCCCATCAACACCGCATCGGCATCCATGGCAGCATCGAGGGTGGCCGGCGGCAACGGAGACCCCGTGCGGTCATAGGCTGTCCCCCCGAAATCCGCCGTACGCACCTCAATGGCGGTGCGCTGGGATTGGTTCAGGGCATCAATAACCTGCGTTGCCGCGCGGGCAATCTCTTGTCCGATGCCATCACCGGGCAGCAGCAACAGCGTGTTGTTCGTCATTACAGAGTCTTTTTACAAAGAAGAGGGCAGGGGCATCACGCGTCGGCAAATCGCCACTGTTGTTGGTGGGCTTGCTCCCACGTGGCGATGGCTTCCTCGTGTTGCAGGATAAGCGCGACGTCATCCCATCCGTTCAACAGGCACTCCTTGCGGAAGGGGTTGATGTCAAAGGAATAGGATTGGCTTTCTTCGTCACCCGAAGAGGGCACGGTGACCGTCTGGGTCTGCAGGTCGACGGTTAGCTCGGCTTGGGCACCAGCCGCTTCCTTGATCGCATCGATGTCCGCCTGTGGCAGGACAATCGGCAGCATGCCATTGCGGAAGCAGTTGTTGTGGAAAATATCGGCAAAGCTTGGGGCAATGATGACCTGAATGCCGAAATCGAGCAAGGCCCACGGGGCGTGCTCTCGCGACGAGCCGCAACCGAAATTTTCCCCGGCTATCAGCATTTTTGCTTGCTTGCCTTCCTCGGTGTTCAGGGGGAACGCGGGCAGGGGATCGCCTTGCTCATCGTAGCGGAGCTCGAAAAACAGGGCATCGCCGAGACCACTTTTCTCGATGGTCTTCAGGAATTGTTTCGGGATGATCATATCGGTATCGACATTCATCATATCGAACACGACGGCAGTGCTGGTCAGGGTTGTGAAGGCATGCATGGCGATTCGCATCAAGGAGAGGGGCAAAAGAAATCGGAGCCCCCGTGACGAAGCCCCCGTGACGGGGGTGGCAATCCCCGTGACGGAGCCCCCGTGACGGAGCCCCCGTGACTGAGCCCCCGTGACAGGGGTGGCAATCCCGTTTGGTGCTCAGTCTCGGCTCAGTCTCAGCGGGATTAGTCTCAGCGGGATTAGTCCCAGCGAGATTAGTCTCAGCGGGACTAGTCTCAACGAGATCAGTTCCACCGGGATCAGTCTCAACGAGATCAGTTCCAACGAGACTGGTCTCAACGGGGCTAGTCTCAACGAGATTAGTCTCAACGAGATCAGTTCCACCGGGATCAGCCCCAACGAGACTAGTCTCAACGGGGCTAGTCTCAACGAGATCAGTTCCACCGGGATCAGTTCCAACGAGACTGGTCTCAACGGGGCTAGTCACAACGAGACTAGTCTCAACGGGGCTAGTCTCCTGTGCCGGGGGCGGCGTCGAAATGGGCCATTTTGTCCTTGACGTCCTTCCAGTCATCAGCGTCTTCAAGCGGGTCGCGTTTGCGTGTGATGTTAGGCCACTGCTCGGAGTACTCGCGGTTGAAGCTTACCCACTTGACGGCGGCGGCCTCGGTGTCGGGAACAATCGCATCGACGGGGCATTCGGGTTCGCAAACACCGCAGTCAATGCACTCATCGGGGTGAATGACGAGCATGTTTGCCCCCTCGTAGAAGCAATCAACGGGACATACCTCAACGCAATCAAGATATTTGCAACGAATGCAATTGTCATTAACGATGAATGTCATCTTTTCTTTTCGGCTAGGCTTGAGGGGTGTCCTTCCCAAAGAACACCACAAAGAGTGCACTTGGGTAGGGCATGAAGACAAAACAAGAAACAAGAAACAAGCGATGCAATGCGCACGGCCCTGTGCGCTCTTGGAAGCGCAAAATCGCAACAATGATGCACCGAACGTAAGCAACACGTCACTGCGCTAACACCAATCTAACATAGTGTTGATTGTACGTTAGCATCGGCATTGTATAACGTTACAAGGCATGATTCGCAACGGCACCTTCTTTTGTCCTCCTTTCTTTTTCCTCCTTTTGTCCTCGAGCAACAAGGCGGTAAATACTCCCTCTTCTGGCTTAGCTTCAGGGCATCTAAGTGGTCGCTTGCGTGATAGAACAAGACGATGACGCCAACACCAAGGGGCAACGGCCACCCTACTGCTATAATCCTTTGGCTATCAGGCGGCACCTGGCTATCAGGCGGCATCGCCATCTCGCCATGAAGAGGCTGCGCCTCGTCGTCGCGATCGTGCCTGTCGCCTGCTCGTGTGACAGGGGAGGCGTGCAGAGGATTCGAGCTTCATCCGGGAATGCTCGACGAATCATTCGTTGAATTTCCTGCTCTTTTTTGTGTACAATTCTTGTGTGCTTTAGACAAAGACCTCTTTTTTCTTAGGAATGTGCGATGCAGATTGATGAGACAATAACAAAAGATGTGGTTACGCTGACCCTGCGCGGTCGGATAGACTCGACCAATGCGGATGTTTTCGAAAAAGCTGTTTTGCGGGTCTCCCATGCTAATGCCACCCACCTGCTTTTGGATTTTTCGTCGGTGGACTACATGTCGAGCGCGGGGTTGCGGGTGGTTTTGATAGCGGCGAAGAGAATGTTGGCCATGAAAAGGGAGCTTGCCATCTGCGGGTTGAACGCCACGCTGGATGAAGTGTTTACGACCAGTGGTCTTGGGAGCCTGTTGCAGATTCTCCCCAGTGCTGCTGCATTTTCCCCCTCGTAGTAGCTGTTTCTCTTTTGCCCTTGAGTAGTCGCCGCACGTGATCGCATCCACAACGACTTCTGAGCTGGTTTCCAAGACGGTCGCCGAAGCAGAGTCGTTTTTGCGATCTTCTTTTGGCGCAGGCTTCCTGGCCGATGGGGCCGCGGGCGAGGGTATCCTTCTCGCCGATGGGGCTCCTTTGGATTGGGCGTCATTTGCCGCGATTGGCACCCGCCTGTCGGCTATCTATCGAGGGTCTGCTCGGGTTGACCGCGTCTTTATCGAGCACGCCAAGGGGTACGCCTTTCCGCTGGCATTCAGTGAGTGGGGACAGCGTGATGCCAAAAATGTGGTGATGTGTCTGGGGGGCATCGTCAATACGTCGCAGCGATTTGATGTGCTGGGAGGGGTTTTTGCCCAACAGGGTATGCGGGTGATCTCGGTTGACTGGCCGGGACGCGGCGCGTCGGGCTGGCTGCGTGAGCAAGAAGACTATGCCCTAGAAGACGAGGTCGACCACATTATCCGACTGATTCGAGCGTTGAACCTGCCTCCTTTGGTATTGGTCGGCTCGTCGCGGGGGGCGATGGTCGCGCTGCGTCTGGCAGCACTGGCCCCCGAGCTGTTGCGTGCGGTCGTGTTGAATGACACAGGCCCTATTTTGCCCCGAGCTCGGCGGCAAAAACGGGCGGCAGTGCTCGGGAGGCATTACGTGTTTGCCGATCCATCCGACCTGTTTTATCGCATCGGGGCAATGCAGAAGAACGATGGACCTACCCCTGAATCGTTTCGCTACCATTTGGCACACGCCCAAACCCACCTTGTTAGCCACGAGCAGGGGCGTATTTACCGGCACGACATTCGCCCGTTGTTGCAATACCGTGCCGAGGCGCAGCAGGGCATCGATTTCTGCACCGAGTTTGCCGAGATGCCTTGTTCGTTGCTGGTTATTCGCGGCATCGAATCGGACGTGCTCACGGTGCCGATCGAAAGCGTGGCGCGCAAGCTCGCCCCTCCGCACACGGGATGGGTCACCGTTGCGGCAACGGGGCACACGCCGACCTGTGTTGGGCCACGTCTGCTCGAGGTGATTCACGCCTTCATCGATAACCCTGAGGCATGGTTTGGCCTGACCGAGCACGTGGTTGAGTCGCCCCAACCCGGCTGGTTGTTCCGAAGGCACTAATGCCTGGCGCTAGCCCCGGACGCTAGTGCCGGACGCCTACCCCGGACGCTAGTGTCGGGCATTAGTGCTGGACACGAGTGTCCAAGGTTTGTTCGTTTGGAACCCGGTCGTCTCCTCTTCCCCCTAGTCGGGCGCCTATCCTGAAGTGTTGCAAGAACAACAAGAGAAAACGAACACGCGCACCGTGTTGCTGCTGCGTCACTGCCTCACAACCGCAAATGAGGCTGGCGTTATCTGCGGAGGCGATAGCGATGCCCCGCTAAGCCCCAAGGGCGTTGTCCAGCAAGCACGCCTGATTGCAGGGCTCAGAGCGGAGTTGAACGCCGACCAAGACCTTCTCGACCACTGTGCCGTGGTTACGTCATCGTTGTGTCGGACTTTGGAAGCTGGGCGCGACTTGGTGGAAAAGACGATTGAGGACTCCCTGAACAAAGCTGGAGGCAAGCTGCCGCCCTCACCCCCATCTCGAGGCATCCCACTGTATGTCGACGACCTGTTGGTCGAGCGTTACCAAGGCGCATGGAATGGTCTGGACAAGGCAGCCGTTTATGATGCCCTCGCGCGCGGCGAATCTCCCCCGGGCGGAGAAAGTGAACACACCTTCTTGCGCCGAGGGTGGCGTTGCCTGCACTGGCTTGCCAACGTTCCCCACCCCTTCACCATCGGGTTTACCAGCAAGGGCGTGCTGCGCGTGCTGTTCTTGCTCGCCAGTGGGTTGGCGACATCAGATGCCGTGGTGGCGGCATGGGATGCTGGGTCGAATCACCGCTTTGCCCCGCCAATTGCCCTTGCGGCTTCGTCCGCATCGGCAGACCGTTTTCCCCTTGCGCCTTGGGTCTCCCCCAGCCTCAAGGTCACCGACATTGGTTGCTTGATGTTACGTTTCACGCAATGGACGCCATCGACGACCGGCGTTGTTTTGGCAGGCGGGGAATTGGCGGTCTCGTGCTCCTACCCATTGCACGATCGCCTGCGTACCGGAGAGGTCGCATCAAGTCAGGGCATGGCCGACGCCAGTGTTTTCGATTCCCTCGTTTGGCCATCCTGAGAAGGGACAGCGATCGCCGGGGGCGGCGTCCATGATTGCCGGGGGCGGCGTCCACGATCGACGGGGCGTCATTAATGCATCACGCGAGCCATCGTGCCAATCGTCCCGCGATGCTGATCCCTCTTTGCACTTCGCCCCCCAAGGGCTTAGCCTTGCAGGGAACATGAACGCCTCGGCAATATCGAATTGTGACGAGGCAGCCCCTCAACGCTCGTTCGATGCTGTGGCAATGATTTCACCCCCATCCTCCCTACGCACGGGTACTCGGAAATGAAAAAAACCATCAAAACAATCGGAATTGTAGGCTGCGGACAGATGGGAAGCGGCATAGCCCAAGTCTGCGCCACCGCAGGATACAACATCTTGTTGCACGATGTTTCTCCCCACCAAATCGTGCAGGCACTGGAAACCATCAAAGCCAGTTGCAAAAAGATGGAAGTGCGAAACAGCCTGAAAGATAACCCCGAAAAAATCCTCGCCCGTATCACCGCCACCGAAGATATTGCTAAATTCGAAACATGCGACTTGGTGATCGAATCGGCGACCGAGAACGAACAAATCAAAAAGGACATTTTCCGTACCCTCACCACGATTTGCCCTCGTGAGACTTATTTCGCCACGAACACTTCGTCGATTTCGATCACCCGGCTCGCCTCAGTGACGGATCGTCCCGAACGCTTCATCGGCATGCACTTCATGAATCCGGTGCCGCTGATTCCGCTGATCGAGGTGATCCGTGGGCTCGCCACGTCGCAGGAAACCTTCGAGCTGGTGACCCAAATCGCCGCCAAGCTGGAGAAGACAACCGCCGTGGCAGAAGACTTTCCCGCCTTCATTGTGAACCGCGTGTTGATGCCCATGGTGAATGAATCGATCTACGTGCTCTATGAGGGGGTCGGGAATGTCGAGGCGATTGATCGCGCGATGACGCTCGGGACACGCCATCCGATGGGGCCACTTGCCCTGGCCGACTTTATTGGGCTCGATACCTGTTTGGCGATCATGCAGGTGCTCTACGAAGGTTTGGCGGATTCGAAATATCGTCCGTGCCCCTTGCTGGTGAAATATGTCGAAGCGGGGTGGCTTGGGCGAAAAACAGGGCGTGGATTTTATGATTACAGCGGGCCTAACCCTGTCCCCACCCGATAAAGGGGGTACTTGCGATCGAGAGTCTTGGCTCGCAGCTTGCCGTGGGCACGCCATCACAGCCAAGGCACCGCACACGCGGCATAACCGAATGCAACAAGACCACCGCGACATGACCGAATGCAACACCACCACCGCGGTATGACCAAATGCAACAAGACCATAGCGGTATGAATGAAAATGACCCCCTGATTGATCCGTTCGGACGGGCAATTACTTATCTCCGCGTCTCGGTGACCGATCGGTGTGACATGCGTTGCGTCTACTGCATGGCCGAGCACATGACATTCCTGCCCCGCCAAGAACTGCTGACCATCGAGGAGCTCGATGAATTATGCCAGCACTTTGTCGCGCTCGGCGTGCGGAAGATACGTCTTACTGGGGGAGAGCCGTTGGTGCGGCGCGGTATTTTCGACCTCATCGAAAGGCTGGGAAAAACCATCGGGTCGGGACTCGATGAATTGACGCTGACAACCAACGGCAATGCCCTTGTCCGAGACGCCGCGCGGCTGGCAAGCCATGGGATTAAGCGTGTGAATGTTTCCATGGACACGATCGATGATGCTCGATTCGCAAGCATCACGCGGTGGGGCAAGTTGCCGCGCGTGATGGAGGGTATCGAAGCTGCCCAAAAAGCCGGATTGCGGGTGAAAGTCAACGCCGTGTTGCTTAAGGGGCTATCCGAGCCCCAAGCCATGATTGACTGGTGCTACGCCCACGGCACTGATCTTGTGTTCATCGAGGCCATGCCGATGGGGGAGATTGAATCGGGGCAACGCGAAGCCCAGCACTGGTCGGTCTCTGATTTGGCGACCTCGCTCGAGGCCGAGGGCTATGATTTGCGCCCACTCGCTGTGACAACGGGCGGGCCAGCTCGCTACTTTCAGTGCACTGCGCCGCACTGGCAGGTGCCATCTGGACAGGACGAGGCAACCCCTGTGTGGTCGATGTCTGGGGCGCATCGCCGCACAAGCCACGCAGACGATGCTGGGTTGCGACTGGGCTTTATTACCCCCCTATCCCACAATTTTTGCGCGGGGTGCAACCGTGTCCGTCTTACCTGCACGGGAAAGCTATTCCTGTGCTTGGGACAAGACGACAACGCCGATCTCTGCCGTTTGATCCGCGCAGCCCCCGATGTCGGTCCGGCAGATGCGACCGGTGCGACCGGTGCGACCGGTGCGAACGGCTCAGCCGTTGTGGATGCCCGTGCGACGTGGATTCGCCAGGGGTTGCATCGTGCGGTGGCAAAGAAGCCATGGGGGCACGAATTCGCCATTACCCCCCAAGGACGCAATGTTTCCGTCGAACGACACATGAGCCTAACAGGCGGATAAGACGATAATACGCACGCGACAGCCCTTCCTTGGCCGCGATCGCACCGGCAGGAGTGCCTCCTTATTTCTTCTTGATCTTTTTGCTCTTCTTCTCTGGAACCCCGAAAAATAGCTATGTCCCTGTCCCAATTGATTGATCGCCCCGAAGGGATCGAGATCCACCTCGACCGTCCAAAGGCATACAACGCCCTGTCGCTCGACCTGATGGAAGAGATTATCGCACACCAAGCCACTATCGCCGCGCAAGCACAGGCGGGGAAGATTCAGTACGTCATTGTCTCGGGTTCCGGCAAGGGATTCTGTGCCGGGCACGACCTGCGCGAGATACAAGCGAACAAGTCCCAAGCCTTCTACGAGAAAACATTCGCGGCTTGTACCAACGTGATGCTGGGATTCCAACGGTTGCCGGTGCCGGTGATCGCAAAGGTTCACGGAATTGCGACTGCGGCAGGGTGCCAAATGGTGGCATCGGTTGATCTTGCGGTTGCCACCCCCGATGCGCGCTTTGCCACTCCAGGTGTTCACATTGGATTGTTTTGCTCGACCCCAATGGTGGCACTCACCCGTGCAGTGTCGCGCAAGCGGGCGATGGAGATGTTGGTGCTTGGAGACACCATCGATGCACATACCGCGAAGGAATACGGACTGATTAATGCCGTAGACGCCGACCCCGAGACCGTCATTGCCGAATGGACGACCAAGATATTGGCGAAATCACGGCGCGTGCTCTCGATCGGCAAGCAAGCCTTTTACCAGCAGATCGAACAGGACGTGGAATCGGCGTATCAGCACACCGCGGCCGTGATGACGCAAAACCTCCTCCACGCAGAGGAAGGGCAGGATGCCCAAGAGGGCATTCAGGCATTCTTACAAAAGAGACAGCCCATCTGGACACAATAGGATTCGTGCCCTACTTTGCGCGCGCTATGGGCTAAGCAGGTCCTCCGCAGATCGAAAGCGCATCATTGGATTAAAGAAATGATCCTGTCCGCGGGGCAAAGTAATGATGCAATTTGGCAAACCCGTGACGCTCAACAACAATGACAATGGTCATGCCCGCTTCGAGCAGGGTCGAGCTAAACGGAAAATGCAGCCCCCCCTTCGGCGACAGCGTCGCCACGATTATTGCCCGCCCAAGGTTTAATTTGCCAATCGGATAGCCGATCGCCCCGCATCCCGGCGTCAACACGATTTCGATCACCTCGGCAAAGTGATCGTGCAGGACAGTGAGATCACGAGTGTTCACACTGCGCGTCAGGCTGAGAATCTCGGCCATGGTCTGATACTGCGGCACCATCACCCCGTCGATTTCAAGCTGATCAATCAGGGTCGAGTAGGCCTGGTTGCGTACCAACGCATAGCCAAACCGACAGCCTAGCTTTTGCAACATCATCGTCGCCAGAATGTTCTTCTCGTCATTGCCCGTTAGGGTGACCGTGACGTCCACATGGCGAAAATCAATGTTTGCTTGGGCAGGCGTCGACGCCTGCAACACATCGCCCTGCAGGACTTGTATGGTCGGGAAACGCTCGGCAAGGGTGCGGGCGCGGTCTTTGCGCAGCTCGAACAACGTGATCCGGTAATTCGCTTCCTTCATCGCAAGCAGGTCGTGCACCACCGACGAGCTCACCTTCCCGCCGCCAATTATCACAATCCGTTTGTTGTTCTCGATGGTCTTGCCAAAAGCCGAGTAGGCCCGATCAAGGTGCTCGGCACGGACAACGAAATACACCAAGTCGCCTTCCAGCACCGTGTCTTCATCGGTGGGAATGATCCCAGCACCATCACGCCAAATCGCAACGATCCGCATGTCGAGATCAGGAAAGATCAAGGTAAGGTGCTTCAAGAAGCTGTTCAGTATCGGGCAGAATTCATCGGCACGAAGGGCGATCAAGCACACCTCCTTGTCAAGGAGGTTTTTGGCAAAATAAGCCCCCGGCATGCCCAAGGTGCTCG
>JAHZLG010000248.1 GCA_022599995.1 Alphaproteobacteria bacterium
CTGTTGATCCCAGACTGCAGACTCGCTGTGCAAGAAAAGCCGCACGCGATGTTCGACCGGTTCGCCCGGTTCGCCCGTTGCTTCGCGTCGCGTTGCCCGATCATCCCTCCCAATGGTGATCATGAGGTTGTGGCGCACGGCGAGCGAAATTTGTTCGCCCGGACTTTGTTCGCCTGTTTGTGTCGCCGCCACTTCGGTGTTCGGGTTCTCGGTGTGCGTATTCTCAGTGCGCACATTCTTGATGCCCGCATTCTCGGTGCGCGCATTCTTGATGCCCGCATTCTCAGTGCCCGCATTCTCAGTGCGCGCATTCTTGATGCCCGCATTCTCAGTGCGCGCATTCTCAGTGCGCGCATTTTTGGTGCCCGCATTCTCGGTGCGCGCGTTGCCCGACCACTCTGCCGACGCAGGAAGGGTCAGGTGCACCTCAAGGACGCCAGAGGCAGAGCCGTCATCGTTAGCACCCCTTGCACGAGTATCATCGGTGCTAGCATTTATCCTGATCGCATGCCCATCGCCCAATAACGCCTGATGGGGGAAGAGATGACCCGCAATCGCCGCTGACATATCAAAGGGTGTCTGCTGATCAAAAGACGGCAGGCCCGCGACAACGTCGTCAAATGCAGCGCGAAAAGACGCGTGGTCGATTGGTGTCACGGCAACCGGCTGATCGGCCTGCACCGAGGGTGCTTCGCCCGAAACCCAAAGGTGATGTTCCCATTTGCTGATCGCGGCAGCGGAATACCGCCAGCTCTCCGAGCGGGGAGAAACCCACTGTGCTTGCTGAGTCATGATTGTCCCTTGCTTGCGACGGCGTTCACGGCTTCGGGGCAAAGGCAGCGTAGCCGTCTGCCTCTAGGCGCTCGACCGTCTCGGCAGGGCCGCTAAAGACGATCTTCCCATCTACGAGCACATGCACCTTATCGACCTGCACCTGCTTAATCACTTTGGTGTAGTGGGTGATCAACAACATAGACCGTTCTGCCGCACGGTTGCTTTCGATCAGGGCGGTAAGCTCGTGCGTCGAGTCAATGTCCAGCCCGGAATCGTATTCGTCCAGCACGGCCAATTTGGGTTGGAGCAATTGCATTTGAAGCATTTCTAGCCGCTTCTTTTCGCCTCCCGAAAATTCCTCATTCAGGTGGCGTTTCAGCCAAGCATCGGGCACGCCAACCGTTGCGCACGCCGCACGGATTTGCTTCAGCGTTTTGATGGCATCGTGGCGGACGGGCGCGCTGTCAAGGGCGGGTTCGCCTTGCGCTTTTGCCTCCCTATGCCCGGTGCGGATGTCGATGACCTCACGGAGAAATTGGGCAACCGTTAGCCCCGGAAAAGGTACCGGGTGTTGATACCCGAGGAAGAACCCCGCGAGCGCCCGCTCTTCGGGCAGCATGGCGAGCAGGTCTTGTCCGTCGAAGCTGATGGTTCCGCTGGTGACCGTGTAGCCCTCGTGCCCGGCCAAGACCCAGCCCAGAGTGCTTTTGCCTGCCCCATTGTGACCCATGAGCAAATGAGTCTCACCACGATCGAGGGTCAGGGTGACTCCCTTGAGGATGGGCTCCCCGGCGGCGGAGACGTGAAGGTCGGATATGGTGAGCATAGGGGACAAGGAAAGAGGGGATAGAACAGAGATGAGTGTGCACGGCGCGGCGCGAAGCCGTGCCGCGCGAAGCTACGAATAGCAGAGTTGCGCGTGCAATAGGATGAAAGAGCCAACCGGCGAAGGGCCGACCAACAAGCAACAGTCAGCCAACACTGCCCTCAAGGGAAATGCTGAGTAAGCTTCTTGCCTCCGCCGCGAATTCCATTGGGAGGTGCTGCATTACCTCGCGGCAAAATCCATTCACGATTAACCCGACGGCCTGCTCGGCATCAATGCCGCGCGTCCGACAGTAAAGCAATTGGTCTTCGTTGAGTTGGGTCGTTGTTGCTTCGTGCTCTATCACGGCAGAGGGCTGCAGCGATTCAATGTACGGAACAGTATGCGCCGCACAGTCATTGCCAATCAGCAGGGAATCGCACTGGGTGAAATTGCGCGCCCCGTGGGCAAGGGCACCGACCTTGACCAGTCCCCGATAGGCTTGGTGTGATTTCCCCGCAGAGATGCCCTTCGAGATAATCCTCGATCGGGTGTCTTTCCCTAGGTGAATCATTTTCGTGCCGGTGTCGGCTTGTTGGAAATTGTTTGTCACCGCCACCGAGTGAAAATCTCCCCGGCTCTCATCGCCTTGCAGGATGCACGAGGGATATTTCCAGGTGATTGCCGATCCGGTCTCCACCTGCGTCCACGAGATATGGCTTTTCTTGCCCCGACACGCCCCGCGTTTCGTCACGAAATTGTAGATGCCACCCTTCCCTTGTGAATCACCGGGGTACCAGTTTTGCACGGTGGAGTATTTTATCTCAGCTTCGTCGTGGGCGACCAATTCGACCACCGCCGCGTGCAATTGATTCTCATCGCGGCGCGGGGCAGTACACCCTTCGAGGTAGCTAACATAAGCTCCTTTGTCGGCGATGATCAGCGTGCGCTCAAACTGTCCGGTTTCGCGGGCGTTGATTCGAAAGTAAGTCGACAACTCCATGGGGCAACGAACCCCCGGTGGAATATAAACAAACGACCCGTCCGAGAAAACGGCCGAGTTCAAGCACGCAAAGAAATTATCGGCAACCGGAACAACCGAGCCAAGGTATCGCTTGACCAAATCAGGGTGCTCGGTGACCGCCTCCGAAAACGACGAGAATATCACCCCGTGCTTGGCAAGCTCGTGCTTATAGGTCGTCACCACCGATGCCGAGTCGAAGACCGCATCGACGGCCACACCGCTCAATCGTTTTTGCTCCTCGAGGGGGATTCCGAGCTTTTTGTAGACCCGCAACAATTCGGGGTC
>JAHZLG010000249.1 GCA_022599995.1 Alphaproteobacteria bacterium
GCCAATGACACTCATGCCGAGGGCACTCATGCCAATGACATCCGAGCCGAGGGCACTCATGCCAATGACATCCGAGCCGAGGGCACTCATGCCAATGACATCCGAGCCGAGGGCACTGATGCCAATGACATTCATGCCGAGGGCACTGATGCCAATGACATTCATGCCGGTGGGCGAGCCGGAAGGCGTTAGGCCATTCCTATCGCCTTTGGCACAGTGCGCTATTCGGTTACCTGTGTGATGCGCAAGGCGTGGTGGTGATCCTTCCGCTTCCCAGTCTGCAAGCACTGCAGGCACCCCACCGATCGCTGATCGCCTATGACGCCTATCTATTGCGCAAAGGCTCTTCGCGGGGCACGCATACCCATGCGCGCTGAGCTACGGATGAGATGCGAGACCGCCCACGAGACCGCCTAGTCTTTTGTTCCACCTTAGATCACAGCACCAATGCAACGTGCCCATTAAATGACACCGAGGCAAAATGCCGCACGAACAAAGGCGGGGAAGGGGAGGAGGAGAGGGGTGGTGGGCCAGGAAAGACTTGAACTTTCGACCTCACGCTTATCAAGCGTGCGCTCTAACCAACTGAGCTACAAGCCCGCACTCATTGCCGTACTACATAACTATTACGATGATCACTGTCAAGGCAAAGGGATGCTGTTGAATGACTTCTATCGTTCGTCTCTCCAGCCTTTCTTGATCTGCCTTTGTGCTTGATCTGCCTCTCTTTCAGCACGCCCCGCCGCCCTAGATCGCTAGGCCATCCGAGGGGGATGGCTCGCGGCCGACCTTAGAATATCGGCGCAACCGTCGCTTCGAGCACAAGTGGTCGCGCCCCAACGGCGAATTTGGCCGTTTTCCATCGGGGGCGTCCTTCCGCATTGCCGACGACGCCTAGGGGCTCCTTGGGAATGCCGATGAAATTGGTGGACATTTCGCCGTTTCCATCAGTGTCTATAAACATCAAAATGGCGTATTCCCCGGGAGACAAGTCGATGGCAACGATTGTTTGCTCTCCTGTGGCAGGAACCGAGCGCGCATTTGTCAGATCGAAATCCTCGAATGCCTCTTCGTCTTCATAGACGATGTAATACAAATCCGCGGTGGAATCGTCGTGCGTCACATTAATGGTGACCTCGGTTGCAAGGCTTGGGAAAGCCACTGCCATCGTTAGTATCAACGTGAGGAAGGATAAACGCATGGTTCTTGGAACGGTGATTGGGTATCGAACACTGTTCGACGTAACGATCAAGGAACAGGGCAAAGGCGATCGCTGCCGCCTGCCCGTCGACCGGGCGGGGATCAGAAAATGAAATCGAGCGTGGTCTCTATGCGCACGGGGTCGTCGCCCACGTCGAATTTTGATATCTCCCATTTGGGACGCCCCGATTTTTCTTTGGCAAATCCGATTGGTTCTTTGGGCAGACCGAAGAAATTATAGGTCAGGTCTTCGCTCAAATCCTGATCAAGGTACAGAGCAATGGCATAGGTGCCGGGCGCCACGGTGATGGTGAAGGTGGTCTGCGTTCCAGTTGCCGGGATAATGTAATTGGCAATTTGCTTGCCTGCGTCCGGGAATGTTTCTTCGGAATCAAATACGCCGAGCCGAACGGGCCCTTTCGCTTCAGGGTGCGAAACGACAAGGGTGAGTTCGGCGGCTGTGACCACGCCTCCCAATCCTGCCACTGATATTGCTAAACCCAGCAGAAGAGACCGGAGGGGCACAGAAAGTTTTTTGATAATCATGGCTGGATCGCTCGGCAGAGAAAGGGGACAACGAAATTTTCTGCAATGGTCTTTGCAAGGTTTGCAGGATTCACACGGGTCTGCCTTCTTGATTCGAGCCGCCCCTGAAGAGCCAATGCTATCAGACGCCCTAAAAGGCACTGTGCACAAGATGGTATCCTATATCGGGTGTCCATTTTGTGCGATGTTATATCGTTGTTTCCTGCAGTGTCGAGAAGCGTCGTGAACTGGTACACTTCAGGATTGTTCGAGGTGATTGCCTGAGGCGCTTCCGGATTGTCCAAGGTGATTATCCGAGACACACTTCAGGATTGTTCGAGGTGATTGCCCGGGCCAATTCAGGATTGTCCAAGACGATTATCCGAGACACCCCCGTTAGCTGTGCCGTCAACGGCTCTGGCTCGGCCGATGCTCGGGTCGCCACTACCTAGCATGCTCGGGTGCCACCACCCCGCACGCTCGGTGTGTCACTACCCCGCAGAACGAAGCTGATTCACCTTCTTCGCCAGCCGCGACACTTTCCGACTCGCTGTGTTGCGATGAATAATGCCCCGGGTTCCTGCTTTGATCAGCTCGGGTTCCGCCGCGAGCAGGGCTTGCCTTGCTTGGGAATGATCCCCCGCAACAATCGCCAATTCGACCCGTTTCACAAAAGTACGGACACGGTTCATGTACGAGCGGTTGCGCTCAGTACGTGTTTCGGTTTGGCGGATGCGTTTTTTCGCAGATTTGATATTGGCCATGGGTCAGTGCAAGTACAGCAAGAAGAAGGGGTTTGTGGAGGCGATTAGCACGCAACATTTAGGGGTTTCTTGCCATGAAGTCAAGCTAGCCCCTGCCGGGTGTCGTCATGACTGAAGTCCCGAAAGCCATCGCGACTGAAGTTACAAATGACACCGCCAATGAATTTGCAAATGACAGCACGGTTGGCGCAATGGCAGTGTGGAGCAGACCGTCTCACCTACC
>JAHZLG010000250.1 GCA_022599995.1 Alphaproteobacteria bacterium
GCCGAGCGCGTCTATTGCCTTGCCCACGGGCGCATGCTCGCTGAGGGCACTGCCGATGAAGTACGCGACAACCCCATCGTGCTCGACGCCTATTTGGGGGCGAAATAATTAATCACAAAACAAGGGGCGGACTACGTTGTTGCCTCGTGGTGTTTCTGGGTTTGCCGCCGTTCACCGAGCCCGTCGTGCCTCCCGCTCAATGCCGCCGCCCCCGCATTTCGTGTTGGCCTTTGCCATTATGGTTGCGGCTCCATCCCCGCCGCCATCGACACGGTTTTCACCCCCGCTGGGCAATTGATGACTGCCAATGACTGCCGCTGTTGCCATGGATTCGACTGAGCGCACGATATGCCTCGATCTCGGGGGGACGAAAATCGCCAGCAGACTTGTCGACGGATACAGTCTCGATGCATCCCATCCCCGCGTTGCCCCTGTTGCCCCTGTTGCCCGTGCTGCCCGTCTCCCGATGGAGGCTGGTGCAAACAAAACGACTGAGGACGTCGGCACGACAAGCACGACAAGCACGACAAGCACGACTCCCACCCCGACAACCTACGATGGGCTGATCGCCACCCTACGCGATATTTGCGCGCGACAATACGCCTCATTGCCGGATACGCCTCGCTCGTCCATCGCCATTGCCATTGCGCACCCCGGCACGCTTGATTCGCGTGGCATCTGGAGCAATGCCAACATGCAATACACGTGGCAACGCCCATTCAAAAAAGACCTTGCCAACGCGCTCAACAGCGCATTGCCGTGCCGTGTTGACCTTGCCCTTTGTAACGATGGCGACGCCTTCGCCCTGGCTGAGGCGAGGCTGGGGGCTGGCATCGGACACGCGGCAGTGTTCGGTATCACCCTAGGCACGGGTGCAGGATGCGGGTTTGTGTACCAAGGGATGCCGATGATAAGCCCGCGTGGAACTGCCCCCGAGTGGGGACACCTCACGATGCCGCGCGTAATCCCGTTCGATGATGGCGGCTCCCCGGCTCCGCGTCCCTGCTACTGCGGCCGAATCGATTGCATCGAGCAATACCTGTCCGGTACCGCCATCGAGAAAGAAGCCATCGATCAAGGCGCAAACGCAACCGCACAAGCATCGACCCTGCTAACAGAACCCGCCATCGCCCATCGATTCCTGTGCCGCATGGCAGCAGCTTTGGGGATCATCGTGAATGGTTTTGGTCCTGAATCAATCGTTTTCGGCGGGGGCGTGGTGATTCCCCCCACCCTCCTGACACGTCTTCGCCATGCCCTGATCGACCACTGCTTTGGCTTGGCACACCAACCCTCTGCCCTGCACGAGGACGGCACCCCGCCACCGCTGACAGAAGAACAAGAGGCGAAACTGCCGACACTGCATTGCGCGGCACTCGGGAACGATGCGGTGATGCTCGGGGCAGGGCTGTTCGCACAGCTGGTACAGCGGACACCCTCATCAGAGTAACCCCTCCCCCGCCTCCTACCTCCCGCACCTCCTCCCTTGAATGGGGGCGATGATGACAGAACGCAAACAATCGCTTAAGCTCCAATGCGACAAGGAGAGCCATCGCTCTCCGGATAATTCCTGTGCCACGCTGTAACGCAAGAAGACCAAAAAGATGACAATGACGCCTCCCCCCCAACCCGTCGCCGCTGTCGACACCCCTGCCGCCGCTGTCGACACCCCCGTCGCCGCTGTCGACACCCCTGCCGCCGCTGTCGACACCCCCGTCGCCGCTGTCGACACCCCCGTCGCCGCCGGCGGCAACTCAGTTGCCGATCGCCGAGTCGCCTTCGGCCACGGCGAGGGCAATGTCGGATCGATGCTCACCGTCGATGAGGTGACCGCCCGTGCCAACGATATTCAATCCCAACAAGCACCAACCAAAGCCCAGCTCGACGCCCTGTGCGAAACCGAGGTCGCCATCGCCATCGACGGGTTGAATGCCGGCTATGGGCAATTGCAAATCCTTTTCGATCTCGACCTGCGTGTCGGCAAAGGCGAAAGCTTGTGCCTGATTGGCCCCAACGGTGCCGGCAAGTCCACCGTACTGCACTCGATCTTCGGGTTTACGAAAGTCTATAACGGCACCATCAACACCCGCGCAGCGGCCTCTGGAGACTTCATTAACACCAGCAAGCTTTCCCCGTCGCAGAAGCTTTCCTCGGCAGGCATCGCCTACATCATGCAGGACAGCTCGATCTTTCCCGACATGACCGTCGAAGAGAATCTGCTGATGGGCGGCTTCCTGTTGCCCAAACAAGACCAAGCCAAACAAGCGGCCGAGGCAATCTTCGAACGCTACAAACAACTCGCTGCGCGGCGGTCGCAACCTGCCCGCGTGCTCTCGGGTGGCGAGCGGCGGCTATTGGAAATATCACGGGCACTCGTGATGGACCCGGCGGTGTTGCTGGTTGATGAGCCGTCCATCGGGCTTGAGCCGCGCTACATCGATATGGTGTTCGAGATTCTGAAGGACATTCGCGACATAGACAAACGCACGATTTTGATGGTGGAACAAAATGCCCGCAAAGGGCTTGCCTTTGCCGACATAGGCTATGTCTTGGTGTCGGGGAAGATAGCCCTCGCCGCCAAAGGAGCCGAGCTAGCCGATATGCCCGAAGTGAAGGAATTGTTCCTAGGCGGCTAATTCCCGCCAGTGTGCGTGTTCGTCATCCGCGCGGTGTCGAATGCTTCCTCTTTCCTCCTTCGCTGAATGCCCCTTATGGAGAACTTCCTGCCAACCCTCTTGTTCGCGCTCGGCTTGCTGGCAGGCGGCGGCGGCGGAGTGGTCGATCGCGCGCCACGCCTTCGAGGCGGCGGAGGGCACTGCCCGCCGGTGTGTGTGGTCGCGCTGGTGTGCCGCCGTCGCGAGGCGGCGCCTCGC
>JAHZLG010000251.1 GCA_022599995.1 Alphaproteobacteria bacterium
CCCGCCCATGGTCTGGGTATCGTGTCGCGGATCGAAGCCATGGAGATCGAAGGGAACTCTGTAGAAATGATCACCGTAAGCTTCGACGGCGAACGCATGCAGGTATCTCTGCCTCTGTGTACAGCCGGCGACAAGGGCTTGCGCTCTGTCGCCAACAAGCAAGACTTGGTGGCCGTATACAAACGACTCTCCACGAAGATTCGCCCGCGGCGGACGATGTGGAGTCGCCGTGCCGTCGAGTACGATATGAAAATCAATTCCGGAGACCTTGTCAGCGTTGCTGAGGTTGTCCGTGAACTCCACCGCACCCCCGAGCAAGAAGAAGCCTCCTATAGCGAGCGGGTGCTTTATTCCAGTGCGATCAATCGCTTGGCCCGTGAGATGTCGGTGATTGAACAGTGTACCGAAGATGAAGCACGCGAGCGTATTTGTACGCACATGGAAAAAATCGGCACACCACCGAACCCGGCGTTGCCTGCTGCCGTCGCCGCCTGAGGGGAACTTCGCCAGAAGGGGGCAATCCCGCTGGCAGGCTAGCCTACTAGTAGGCTAATGAGGGCGTACCCACGTGGGCTACCTACTCGTGGGCTAGCCCACGAGTAGGCTAGTGTGCGAGCAGACGGGGTAGCCACAATGCCAAAGCGGGAAACAAAACCAAAACAGTGATCCGCACAAGCTCGGTGAGAAGAAACGGCGTAGCCCCACGAAAGCACTGGGCAATGCTGACATTGCCCGCAAGGCGGGCGACCAGAAACAGGTTCAACCCAATCGGTGGCGTGATAAGCCCCAGCTCGATGACGACCAAGGCGAGGATGCCAAACCAAATTTGTGCCTCGTCGACACTTGCCAAGCCAAAGTCGCCCGCATGAGCGGCAATGATTGGCCAGCACACAGGCACAATCAAAACGATCATCGAGAGGGACTCCATAATGCACCCCGCCAAAATAAGCCCTAGAAGCATCACAAACAGCACCAAATACGGCGGATAATCGCCCGCCTCGACCCAGTGCACAAGGGACGTTGCCAACCCCGTATGCGCCAGAAAAGCCGCAAAAATCGTGGCGCCAAGCAAGATGAAGCCAATCATGGCTGACAATGCAGCGGTCTCGAGCAAGGCGTCTCGAATCGCCCGCACCGTCAAGCGTCGGCGAAACAACCCATAGAGCAGAACCAAAACCGTGCCGACCGCCGCCGCGTTGTTCGGGCTAAACCAACCGGCAAAGATCCCCGTCAGCACCAGCCCAAAGATGCCCAGCGGCAACACCATATGCAAAACCTCGCGTGGCGCGAGGGGGGCAACATGGGGGGCATCCTTCACAAACACCCAGTGCGGCCGCCACCACGCGAGTAACAGAAAACCGGCAACAAAAAACATGACCGCCATGACTCCCGGGATGATCGCAGCGGCAAACAAAGTCACAATGTTGGCTTCAACGATGATCCCGTACACGATTAGCCCAATCGACGGCGGGATCAAAATACCAAGACTCCCGCCAGCCACGACAATGCCAGCCGCACTGCCCCCCGCATAACCGCTCGAATGTAATGAGGGCAAGGCAATCCGCCCCATGGTCGCCGCCGTCGCCAACGATGACCCACACACTGCGCCGAATAATCCACTGGCGACTAAGGTGGTGCTCCCCAGACTCACGCGGCTGTTGCCAAACAACGCCCGCACACCACGAAAGAGGTCGGCAGAAAGCCCTGTGTGCACCGCGAATTGCCCCATCAGCACAAAGACCGGAATCACCGATAACGAGGTGTAGTTAGAAAACAACCCGTAAGCGATGTTCTGCCACTGCGCCAATACCACGTTGATATGTGTTTGGTGTGCGATACCGATCGATCCCACCACGAGCAACGCCAGTCCAACCGGCACGCGCAGGGCGATCAACACAAGCACGATGCCGAAGCCAATGATGCCGACGAATTCTGGGGTAATCATGATGCAGGATGCACGTCACCGCGCCGTCAAGGGTAACCACGAATGGCTGCCACTAGTGGCAGTCACTAGTGGCAGTCACAAAGGGGGGAGCAAGAATCACGGCTGGGCCGGAGGCATGAGAAAATACTGAAAGCAAACGCTCAACCAAAGTAACAACCCCAGCAGAATCGGTGCCCCCGCCACCCATAGCGGAATGCCGAGAATGAAGGTCGATTCAGTCCACGTCGCGTTGTATTGCGTGAGGAAACCCTTCCCCATCCGCCACATCAAGATCAGCACTGCACCTGTGCTTAGTCCCCACACGATGCGATCGATCCATCTGGCTGTCGCGTGTCGATAAGGAATCAGCCGCACGACTACGTGGGCTTGCGTCAAGGTGGCATAGGGGAGATAGGCAAACATGGCAATGGCCGACCCCATCTCGACCACCTCGACCAACCAAGGCAAGGGTTGCGCGGCGATCAGGTCGCTCGCCACGCTGTAAGCGGCAAGCCCGACCATACCCAGCAGGACGACACCGCCAATGGTCGCATAGCCCACCACGGCCCTGCGGAGGGTGCTTGTCATCGTGGCAACAACATGGAAGGGCAACCAAGCCATGGCATTCTGTTTGGGGAAGAGGAGAAAGCAACACGCGGTGCGGTGTGCTGGCGCAGAGAAAAGTCACATAACAGGAGTCCCATCGCCCTACCTAGTTTGACCTGCCTCGCGTGACCTGCTTAGCAACCCTACCCTAGCGTGACCCTGCCGTCGCGTGCTCCCACCCTAGCGACCCTGCCTAGCGTGACCCTGCCTAGCGTGACCCTGCCTAGTGTGACCTTGCCCTCGCGTGGCCCCGCCCCAGTGTGTTCAATCTAGGGGGCGCCTAATCAATGACTTCGCGCTTTCCGGTGTGCGAGGGTGAAGTCACGATGCCCTCAGCTTCCATCTGCTCGATCATGCGTGCCGCACGGTTATAGCCTATCTGCAACTGTCGTTGGACAAAACTAATCGATGCGCGCTTGTCGCGGCGCACCACCATCACGGCGCGGTCATAGAGCAGTTCATCATTGTCGTGTCCGATGATCAGATCGGCATCCTCAGTGGGGTTCATGGCTTCGGCGACCACACGACGCTCTTCCTCGGTGACACCCTCGACATACTGGGCAGTCGCCTGTGCCCGCAGGTGATCGCAGACGCGCCCAACATCTTCATCGGTGACGAAGGGGCCATGGACGCGGTCGATTTTCGCCCCGCCCGACATATACAGCATATCCCCGCGTCCCAGCAGGGTCTCAGCCCCCTGCTCGCCAAGGATGGTGCGGGAGTCGATTCGGCTGGTGACCGTGTAACTAATGCGCGTCGGGAAATTAGCCTTGATCGTCCCGGTAACAACATCGACCGAGGGCCGCTGCGTCGCCATGATGATATGGATGCCCGCAGCACGCGCCATCTGTGCCAGACGTTGAATCAGAATCTCGACGTCTTTGCCGGCGACTTTCATCAGATCGGCCATCTCGTCGACCACCACCACGACGAACGGAAACGGCTCATCGTCGAGGGCGAGGTCGGGGGGCAACTCGCCGCGTTGCAGGCGGGCGTTATACCCTGCAATGTTGCGCACTCCGGTTTGTGCCATCACCTTATAACGCCGTTCCATTTCGCGCACGACCCAGCGCAGGGCAAAAACCGCTTTTTCGTGCTCGGTGACCACGGGGGTCAGCAGGTGGGGTATGTCGGCATAGACTGATAGCTCGAGCATTTTCGGATCGATCATCACGAATCGACAGCGCGACGGGGGATGCCGGAAGATCAGCGACAAGATCATGGCATTCAGCCCCACCGACTTCCCTGTGCCGGTCGACCCTGCGATCAGCAGGTGGGGCATGGTCGCCAAGTCGACAATCACGGGCTCGCCGCTAATGTTGCGGCCAAGCACGAGGGGCAGGTTTGCCTCGGTGGTGTGGAATTCTTCATCGGCAAGAATATCGCGCAAGGCGACCGTCTCGCGCAGATCGTTGGGCAGTTCGACCCCCATCACCGTCGAACCCCGCACCACCGAGATGCGGACATTATCCGCACGCATCGCCCGTGCCACATCGTCGGACAGGTTGATAATCTTGCTGGCCTTTATTCCCGGGGCGGGGTCGAGCTCGAACAGGGTGACGACGGGTCCCGGCAGGGCACGGATGATTCGCCCTTTGATACTGTAGTCCGCGAAGACATGCTCGAGCTGGCGCGCGGAGTGCCGCAGACGATCATTGCGTTCGTCGTCCGATTCGGTGTTGCCGGTTGGCATTTCTTCCAAGAGGTCAACGGTCGGCAATACCAGCGATGCCCCATCGCCCCCAGAACTGATCCCTACGCTAGTGCCGACACCACTGCCCGCACGCGCCACGACTTCGTAGTCGTCATCGTCAGCTGTGTCGTAGTCGTCATCGTCAGCTGTGTCGTAGTCGTCATCGTCAGCCGCTTCGTAGTCGTCATCGTCAGCGGGATCGTAGTCGTCATCGTCGGCGGCTTCGTAGTCGTCATCATCGGCGGCTTCGTAGTCGTCATCGTCGGCGGCTTCGTGGTCGTCATCGTCAGCGGCTTCGTAGTTGTCATCGTCGGCGGCGTCGTAGTCGTCATCGTCATCGTCATCTTCGAGCGGAAATTCAACTGCCGTCGAACGCCGTTGCGGCACAACAGAATCACCCGTGCGCAATGCCGTCGAGGGAAGAGGACGCGGCAAGGGTGCTGGTTCAGGGGCACCGGCAAAGATGGCATCGGGGTCAATTCGTTCTTGCCGGAATGCGACGCGAGAAGTCATCGCCTGTGCCGACGAGACGTCATCGGCAGCACCATCGTCGTCGTCATCGGCAGAACCATCGTCGTCATCGACATAGGCATCGTCGTCATCGACATAGGCATCGTCATCATCGACATAGGCATCGTCATCATCGACATAAACATCGTCGTCATCGATATAAGCATCGTCGTCATCGAGATCGGCATCATCAACACCAAGGTCATTTTCACCAGCCCTGGCTCTCGTGTCGGCGGCACTCGCCGCGGAGTCGGAGACGCCTTGCAACAACGACCCCAAATCCTGCTCGCGCGCGGGTATCGCGTCCGGGACGGTGGTCAGCTGCCGCTTTGGTTTGCGCGTCAAGGCAGGTTGCCTTGTGAAGAGGGAACGCAGCCCGCCGAGTGCCAAAAAGGGATTCGTGCGCAGCGGAACCCCACCCGCATCGGTCGCATCGGTCGCACCGAACGCATCGGTCGCACCGGTCGCACCGAACGCATCGGTCGCACCGGTCGCACCGGTCGCATCGGTAGCACCGAACGCATCGGCGGAGGCGGAGGCTCGTCCGGCTCCCTGTGCCGCAGATCGCCGGTGCGGTTTTTGCCCGAGCAATGCCCATGTGCGACGCCCCCCCTTTGCCCCCATACGCCATGCCCATCGACTATAGCGCCAAAGGGTACGCCCCAGAGCACGCCACTCGACTTCGCCCAAGCCTAGCACCCAAAGAAACAACAGCACCGACGAGACAAACAGCGTTCCCAACGCCACCGCCAATGTTGCCCCCCCTGCCTGCACCACCGGCTGAGCCCAAAATGCCAGCAACGTCATGTGCGTTTGTCCATCAATGGCGAGGTCGACGCCGGCGACAAACATGCCTGCCAAAATCACGACCGCCCATAACCCGCACAGCCGCAACATGATGATCGAAGGCAGGGATTGCTGGCGTAACAACAGAATCCCCCAGACCGCCATCACCAACAACGGTAACGACGCCACCCCCAGACTCAGCTGCTGCACGAGTAAGTCGCGCACCTCCGAGGGAAACACATACAACCACCCCGCCCCGAGTAGGACAGCTCCAAACAGCAGCAAAACAGTCAGCACATGCACCCACGCCTGATGATAACTCAGTTGCTGTGGTTTTTTCGCCTGATAGCTGTCCGCTGCGGAGTCTTCCATAGATGCCACTGATCAACCCAACAAAGTCTTTTTCATGTCGACCAGCCACGGCTCGGCACAGGACTCGGTGCGTTTGGTGCTGACCAAAGCCACCCGAATGAAACCGTCTCCGGGCGAGGGCTCGCCGCGCTTGCGTGGGGCGCAAAGGTAGCGGCCGGGCAGCACGCGGATTCCCGCCTGCTCAAGAAGTTTTGTCGCCGCCTGCTCTCCGGTCATAGGCGACGGCACAGGTAACCAGAGGAAGAAAGCCGATTCGGGGGCAATATAACCGGGGTAATCCTGCAATATATCGTGGGCGACTGCCCTGCGCTCGGCGAGGGTTACCCGCACTTGGCGCGCGTGGTCTTCCTCGTTGAACAGGTGCGTCGCCACGTGGAGCAAGGGCCAAGCCACATGCGGCGCAACGGCAGCCCGGAGGCGAAAGTGCGCTTGCATCTCGGCCTTGCCGCCTATCAGTGCCCCGACACGCAACCCCGGCACCGACGCCCGCTTCGAGAGCGAGCAGACGAAAAAACACCGCCGTAGGGTGGGGTTGAGGTGCGCCATACCGGTCAACACGGGGAACCGCCCATCAACGGCAGTGACGGCAGTGACTGCCGTAGCCGCCGCGTCTGCTGAGCCCTTTGAGGTTGCCGCTGAGCCCGCAGAGGTTGCCGCTGAGCCCGCAGTGACCGCCGTAGCCGCCGCATCGAAGGGGTAGTCGATGCCGCAAACTGCGCCCGAGTCGGCATAACACGCATCGTGGATAATGGTGAAGTCGCAGCGGTCGGCTTGCTCGAGCAAGAAGGCATAGTCATCCCACGCGGCGACTGCGCCACTCGGGTTGCTCGGCGAGCACAGCAGGACGGTCACCGCATCCTCCCAATCGGCACGGCTAACACTACGGTAATCGGGAAATCCGCGCGGGTCTAAGGGGATGTACACGACCCGCGCCTGCGTCAATAACGGGGCAGCCGACCAGACGTGATAAAACGGCTCGGGAACCAATACCGCAGGGTTAGCCTTCTTCGTGCTGCCGACCAGATCGAGCAACAAGAAATTCAGTGCCTCGCGTGCCCCTGCCACGGGCACAATCTGCTGCTCGGGGTCAAAGGCGTCGAATTCGGCGGGGGGACGAGTAACGGGAACATAGGGTTGGCGGGCATTGCCGCTCTTCGTTGCGGCCTGCGGGTCTGATCCTGGCCAGTGCAAGCGGGTGAACCAGCCGTGCACCGCGGTGCGAAACGCCTCGGTGCCGCGCAAGGGGGGGTAGGCTGCCCACCCCTGTATGTCCTGCGTCAGCAGGGCGTCCATCCCTTCCGGCGGGGGGATATTCGGCTCACCGATCTCGGCTGACACGATGGGCTGATCGGAGGATGCCGTAACGCCCACGAGTAGGTCACGATAAAGGGCGAACGGATTGCGCCCGCCGAGTTGATCGAGAACCGGCAACTCTTTCGTTAGGGTGTAGGTCATGGGCATAGCTTAGGGTTACACGCCGATCA
>JAHZLG010000252.1 GCA_022599995.1 Alphaproteobacteria bacterium
AGAAATGATCGCCCGACCGCTCTTTTTCGATCAGCTTCTGATAGATGCGTCCGGTTGTCGTATTGTCGGCGCGCGTGGCGTTTTGATTCGTGAATCGTTCGTAGTGGCCAATATCAAGGTCGGTTTCGGCACCGTCGTCGGTAACAAACACCTCGCCGTGCTCATAGGGGCTCATCGTGCCGGGGTCGACATTCAAGTAGGGGTCAAGCTTGCAAAGCCTGACCGAGTAGCCGTGATCTAATAGCAATGCCCCAATCGAGGCCGAGGCAATCCCCTTCCCCAAAGAGGAGACGACGCCGCCAGTGATAAAGATGTATTTCGTTGCCCTGCCGGCCTCTGCTTGCCGGTCCGCCACCGGTTGCAACGCAGAGTCAAAGTCCGTACGAGGAGGATGGACATCAGTTGACACGTTGGGAAGCCTCGCTAGCAATTTACTGCGAAAGCGGTACGTCGGGAGAATTGCCATCCTGTTGGCCATCCGTCCCCAAGACGGGGCTGGGGACAGGGGAAAGCGGGGTAACCCCGTCATTACCAAGGGTTGGCGCGCTCACCTCTCGCCCTTGATTCGCAAGGACAGCAAGAAAAAGAGCCAAACACAGAAACAAGGTTGCCAAGATAGCCGTCAGCCGGGTCAATAGGTTAGCCGTGCCGCGCACGGAAAGGAATTGCGACTGGCCGCCGCCAATGCCAAGAGCACCCCCTTCGGTTCGTTGCAAAAGCACGATGCCGACCATGGCAACGGTTACAATCAGCAGGGCAATGAGAAGGATGTCTTCCATAGGAATGGCAATCTTGAAGTGAACGGGATAACGATCCGTGGTATCATGGACGAAAATGTCGCGTATCTATACACAAACGGGACGCCAGTGTCGATAACGGCGGTCGTGAGCGCGTCGTGATGGCGTGCCAATGGGTGGGGTATCATCGCCGCGTCCCACGGGGGATGCGCTCATCGAGGGGGCGATTACTGGGGGATGCGGTACTCGAGGGGGCGATTGGCTGTGACGCATAGGGTGTTGGCTGTGGGTGTGGCATAGGGTGTGGGTGTGGGGCTGTGGCATAGGGTATGGGCAATGTGCCGCGCATCCCCGTTTGGTATGGATAACTTACTGTCCTAAGTGGTGAGATTTTCCTTCTTGCCCCCCTTCATCTCTTCGCACCAGCAACCGATCAACAACGGAGACCGACCATGCCTCTTTGTCAGCGAATGCCACCGCAGCTATGCTATGCCCCGCGCTCGCGGGGGTTCCCCCATACAGTGACAACCCGAAAAGCAACCTTCATCTCTGTTGTGCTGGGATTAGCGTTTTGCCTGCTGCCTGCGTTGTTGCAAGCGCAATCTTTTCCGTACGCCGAATTTCCTCTAACCGACTTTAGCAAATACGCCGTTCCGTTCACCGAGATTCAAGAAGGCGGCCCTCCCCGCGACGGCATTCCCGCCATCGATGATCCCCAATTCCTTGTCCTGACCTCTGACACCGACACCGGCCTGCCGCCGACCGAGCCGGTTATCTCGGTGAACATCGATGGCGATCCCCGTGCCTACCCTCTCCGGTACTTGTTGTTTCATGAGATCGTGAACGACACCATCGGAGACAAGCACCTTGCCATCACCTTCTGCCCACTGTGCAATGCGGCGGTTGTCTACGATCGACAGGTCGAGGGAACTGTGTTGCGATTTGGCACCACCGGACGCTTGCGGCACTCCGATCTGCTGATGTACGATGACGCAACCGAATCGTGGTGGCAACAATTCACAGGCACTGCCATCATAGGTGCGTACCTTGATACAAAACTTGTTGCTCTGCCCTCGCGGCTTGAGTCGGTGGCACGATTTCACGAGCGGCATCCGACGGGGAAGCTGATGCGCGAGCCGACCTCGTTTCAACGACCTTACGGATCGAATCCCTACCGCGGCTATGATAGCTTGTCTTCGCCCTTCCTTTATCGAGGGCAATTGCCTCGGGACATTGCCCCCCTTATCCGCGTCGTCTCCCTTCAAGACCGCCAACGGGCTTGGAGCCTGCCATTCATCGCAATCCAACGCCAAATCGTTCTGCTGCCCGATGCGAGCATTAGTCGGAACCCCACCACCGATGCCCAGCAAGAAGGGGCAATCATCGTGACCTGGCGGGCGGGACAGAATTCGGCACTCGATACCACGCGGGTCGCCGATGGCAAAGATGTCGGAAACATTGTCGTTCAACAACGAAACCGCAAGGGGCGACTCGAGGACATTCCCTATTTCATTGACTTTGCCTTTGCTTACCACGCATTCTTCCCCTACGGCATGATCATTACTGGTGCGCAACAATAACATCAGTTGCCCGCACCGCACCGCGACCGACCAGCTTGCTTTCGGCAGTGCACTTGAACTTGCGGAAGGGCACCTATAGGATGGCAGTGCCCTAGCGGGGTGACGGCAAATGTCACATTCATGGCGCATCGCCGAGAAGCGATAGGGTGCACCGCTAGATAGGCACCACTCTTCTTCCTTGTCCCCCTCTTATCGTTCAAAGCAACCATGGCAGGTCACTCAAAGTTCAAAAACATCATGCACCGCAAGGGGGCTCAGGACAAAAAACGAGCCCGTGTCTTCGCGAAAATTGGACGTGAGTTGATGGTGGCGGCGAAACTAGGCGGCGACGATGCGAGCGCCAACCCTCGCCTACGCACTGCCCTCTCTGCTGCCCGCGCCGAGAATATGCCGAAAGACAACATAGAGCGCGCAATCAAAAAAGGTGCTGGCGGCGGCGAAGGAACAAGCTACGAAGAAATCCGCTATGAGGGGCGGGCACCGGGCGGAGCATCGGTCATCGTCGAAGTGCTTACCGATAACCGTAATCGTACCGCCTCGGAAGTAAGGGCGACATTCAGCAAATTGGGTGGGTCGCTGGGCGAATCGAACTCGGTGCTGTTTCAATTCGATCGCCTTGCTTTTGCGCAGTATCCCACTGATACCGCCGACGAGGACTCCTTCTTCGAAACAGCCCTCGAGGCGGGTGCCGAGGACGTTGCCTCCGACGAGGACGGGCACGAAGCAATCGCCAATCCCGATAGCCTCCATAGTATGACCGAAGCCTTGACCGAAGCCTATGGCGAGCCGATCTCCTATGGCTTGATGTGGCGCACGAACCTGCCCACCGATGTGCCCTCGGACAAGGTGGCGAATTTCATGAAATTTCTGGATGCCCTCGAAGACAATGACGACGTGCAGAAGCTTTATCACAACGGGGTGATCAGTGACGCCGATCTCGATGCGCTGGACGAAGACTGACGGGTATAATCGCGGCAAGGGATATATCTTCCCCCTCATCGACAGCAACGCTTTGGACTTGACCGGGGAGTCAGCCGCAACCTAGGGGCACGAAGCACACCGTGCCAAACAAATTTTCACCTTGCTCCTGCATCGCGGTTGCCCTGCAGTGGCAACACAATGAATTACTTCGTGAGTGTACGCAGCATGCAGTATGAGATCGTTTGTGGAATTGATCCGGGGCTGGTGCACACTGGTTATGCTGTTATCCAAAAAAACACAGGACACGCCCACTCTGCGACTGCCCTTGCGGAGCCCCTTTGCTCGGGGGTGCTGACCCCCGACCGTGCCGACACGGTGATTGATCGCCTGTTGTTCCTAGCTGCAGGCATCAATGAGATCGCCAATGGTTGCGGCGTCACCCACATCTGCATGGAGTCCGTCTTTATTAACCCCAATCGCACCAATGCTGCCGCCAATCTGAAACTGGCGATGACCCGTGGTGCCCTGATGGTTTCTTGCATGGGCGGTAACCACAACCATGGGGGACACAATAAGCAATTCGACGATGCCCCAATATCCGAAGCGCAAGAAGCGATCACAGAGCAGCACGCCTCACAGGAAGACGCTCCCGTCAGGAAGGCACAGGCGCCCCGCTCCTTCACCGAGCTTGCCCCAACCTCGGTGAAACAAGCCATTACAGGCAAGGGAAGGGCTACCAAAATCCAAGTAGCAGCCGCCCTGCCCTTTCATTTGCCCGGAATTGACGTTGTGGGGTTAAGAGCAGACGAAACCGACGCGCTTGCGATTGCCCTTGCCTACATCCTTCTCACCGGGGGACAGCGGCGATAACCGGCCTGCTTCTAGCCTTTCTAGCCTGCCTCTGGCCTGCTTGTTGTCTTCCTTGTGTCTTCGGGCTTTTCTTAGCCTCTCTCTTCTGCTCCCCCTACCCCTCCCCCTACCCCTTCCCCTACCCTTCTTGTTTATATTCATGAATCGTCGTGGCACATGATATACCAGCTCCGAGGCACCATCGTGGAGATGCAACCCGCGGGCAGTGGCACCTTTCTCATCCTTGATGTGGGCGGGGTCGGCTATGGCGTGCACTCGGTTTGGCGATGGGACGAGGCGTCACAGCACGATCAGGCGTCACAGCACGATCAGGCGTCACAGCACGAGCAGGCGTTGCAGGGCAAGGCACAACCAATCCCGTCGGCCAACGACACACTGCCACCGATTCAAGAAGAACGGGCGAGCCCGGCATTGGTGACCCTGCGCACCTACCTGCATATTCGCGAGGATGCGTGGACTCTCTACGGCTTTCACACCGACCTAGAGCGCAAGCTATTTGAAACCCTGATCACGGTAAAAGGTGTTAGCCCCCGCCTTGCCGTCGAGACGATCAGTGCCCTCACTGTCGAGACCGTGCTGGTGAGTTTGGCCGAGCAGAATGCTGCCGTGCTCGGAACTGTAGCCGGGGTTGGCAAAAAACTGGCAACGCGCTTGGTGACCGAGTTGGCGGAGAAGAGCGGTGACATCATCCAGCGTTTCAACGTATCGCTTCCCCAGTCATCGGGCGATCCGTCGTCCCAAGGGATTGCTCCACCCCCGCAGCCCGATGACAAGAGCACCAGTCCAGCCCTTCATCGTGCCCGTGTTGCCTTGCGCGGCCTAGGGTTTAGCGACAAAGAAATCGGTTTTGCCGAGCAGGAAATCATGAATTCTGCCGATAACCTGCTTTTGGAATCATCAGATGAATCCGTTATTCTCGGTGCTTTCTTGAAGGTGCTGTAGCATGCCAACCTGGCTATTGTACTGTCTTGCAGTCATGGCGTGGGGCACCTCTTGGTATGCTATCACGCTCCACTTAGATGCCGCGCCGTTATTCCTTTCGATTGGCTATCGGTTCGTTCTTGCGAGTGC
>JAHZLG010000253.1 GCA_022599995.1 Alphaproteobacteria bacterium
GCTTGCATTGTTGGGCTTATCCCCGAAAACAGCAAGGGTTGCAGGGATTTCTGAATACTGATGGTGTGCACCTTGCCGTGGATGGGATGTTTTGCGCGTTTTATCGTCGCGCCGGCGGACTGGCACAAGGCCTGAAACCCCAGACACACCCCGAACAATGGTTTGGTAGTCGTCGCACAAAGCTGCAGGCACACCCCTGCTTCATTCGGTGTGCATGGCCCCGGAGACAGGATATATCCGTCAATCTCGCCGGTGTCTTCCATTCTCAGTAATTCCTCGATCGAGAAGGCATTATTGCGCACCACGCGACAGTGTGCGCCTTCGCTTGCGATCAGATGCCAGAGATTCCACGTAAAACTGTCAAAATTGTCGATCAGCAAAATTTTCTTTTCTTCGCCGTGCACCCGGCCGCCACTTTTCACTGATCGGTCATCGATCGGGGCGGCATCATCATTCGTCGGGGAATTCGACATCGAAGTCGCCCCCCTCGGCATCATCATCACTTAGCGGATCGTCCTTTGTTGCCTCGGGCAACGGCACGGCGAATTTATGGAGCTGTTCGAAGGTGCGGTGCGCGATACGTTGTGAGTAGGCAAGGCAGGTATCGACGACCTCTTGCTCATGAGATTGAAAGAAGTGGTTGGCTCCTTGGATGATTTGATACTCGATCTCGACCAAATTCTGATCGATCAACTTGGAAACGAGGGCATCCACCTCTTGTTTGGGGACAAGGGCATCGTTGCTTCCATAGACAAACAGTCCGGGATGGGGGCACGGGGTAAGAAAGGAAAAGTCAAACATGTTCGGAGCGGGCGCAACCAAAATGAAATTGCTCACCTCGGGACGCCGCATCAAAATCTGCATGCTGATCCACGCCCCGAATGAGTACCCGATGACGGTAATGCTTCCGACCGAAGGGGTTTGATCTTGCAGCCACTCGAGGGCGGTAACGGCGTCGGTAACTTCGCCTTCCCCATTGTCATATGCCCCTTCGGATTTTCCGACGCCGCGAAAATTAATGCGGAGACAGCTGTATCCCGCGTTCACATACCCCTGAAAAAGCCGGTAGACAACCTTGTTGTTCATCGACCCTCCGTGCTGCGGGTGGGGGTGAAGCAGTAAGGCACGCGGGGCATTTTCCTGCGGTTGTTGCTGGTATCTCCCTTCGATCCGCCCTGCGGGGCCGGGAAAAAATACTTCGGGCATTTCTACCTTGTTCGTTCAGCAAGAGAGAGGGAAAGGATGAAGGGGGATGAAGTGGGGGAGGCACAGGTCTCTGAAGCATGCATCATAGAGTGCCAATGGGTGGCATGCTACCACAAGCGACGAGCACCCGCGGCATAAAGTTTGCTAGCGACTCCCGTGGGGCAACCCCCGAGGGACACCATGAAACACCACAACCCCATACGCCGACTCGCAGAATGTGACCAACAAAAAATGGACGGTGAACAAAAAAGGCACGCCGAACACAGAATCCGCGCAGATCACGCGCGCAACGACACGCGACCCGCAACCTTAGGCCAGCGTATCTTGTGCGTGCTTGCCAGCACCCTGTTGCTGGGGATCGGCCTGGGCGCAACGTTGCCAATCTCGGCCGTTCACGCGCAGACAAGAATCAAGGATATTGTGGACGTCGAAGGGGTGCGCGACAACCTTTTGGTTGGCTATGGATTAGTCGTTGGGCTGCAAGGGACGGGCGATCGATTGCAAAATGCTGTCTTCACCCGCGAAAGCTTAGTGGGCATGCTCGAGCGACTTGGCGTGAATGCCCGCTCGGAGGAGCTGAGAACGCGCAACATCGCCGCCGTCATGGTGACGGCCACTTTGCCACCGTTTCGCCGGCAAGGCACTCGGATTGATGTGGTCGTTTCGGCTTTGGGTGATGCGGCATCGTTACGCGGCGGGACTCTCTTGGTGACTCCGCTTGTTGGGGCAGACGGCGAGGTCTACGCCGTGTCGCAAGGTCCGCTGGCCGTGGGCGGTGTGGACATACAACAGGGGGGCGCCAGCTTCAACACTGGGGTCGTGACAGCAGGGTCGATCACGTCGGGTGCCATCATTGAGCGGGAGATTCCTTATAACCTCCTGCAACAAGGCCGCATCATGCTAAGTCTCAAAAACGCCGATTTCTCGACCGCGCGCAACATCGAAGAAACCATCAATCAATTTGCGGGCGAACCCGTGGCATTGATGATTGATCCTGCGACGATCATTGTCATTGCGCCGTCTAACAGCAGTGCCAATGGGTTGATCCGACTGCTTACGGATATTGAGCAACTTCCGATTGCCACAGACGCCCCGGCAAAGGTGGTGGTAAACGAGAAGACTGGAGTGATTGTCATGGGCGACAATGTTCGGATCAATCAGGTCGCCATTGCCCAAGAGAACCTTACCATTCGGGTGACGACGCAACAGACGAATGGCAACGGGGTGCTGAATCCGTTTCTGAACCGCCCGGCGGCCGAGGAGACAACCATCGACGTCATCGAAGAAAACACAACCAATGGGTTTGCGGTGGTGAATGATTCGCCGAACCTGCGCGATCTCATTGAAGGATTGAATCAGCTGGGGGTTACCCCGCGAGACATGATCAGCATCCTCCAGGCGATCAAAGCTGCGGGGGCACTCCAAGCCGAGATCGAAGTGATGTAGGGGAAGGCCTCCTCTTCGATGGGCAAGGCTGTTGTCTCTTGCTCATCACAACATTCTGCGTTCTGCCGCAGACGAGGCACTCCTTCACACGATACCCCACGCGCTCTTCTGACCGAAAACCAACCGACCACGCGCTCTTCTGACCGAAAACCGACCGACCACGCACCCGATGTTGAAAGCCTCAGCTGTGACTATTTTGCCTACCCCTGACACATATCTCCCTGTTCCGCTCTCGAATGATCGGTCGTCTGCGCCTTCAGGGTTGCCGCCATCCCTCGCCTCTGACCTCTCATCGGAGTGGCAGATCGGAAAACGAAACATCAGCGAATCTGCGGCCCGAAAAGCCGCCCAAAGTTTTGAAGCCTTCTTTTTGCGCACTGCTCTTGAGGACATGTCCAAGGGTCTCTCCGTAGATCACCCCTTTGGTGGAGGCAATGCCGAGAACGTCTGGCGCGGGTTTCTCAACGAAGAGCTCGGGAAATCGATGGCCGAAGCAGGGGGGATTGGCTTAGCCGACATTGTGGAACGCGAATTGCTTGGGATATCACAGATCACGCAACCACCACGGCAACAATTGCCTGCAGCCTATGCTGGCAATGGCGGCAGTGGCGGCAGTGGCGATCATACCGGCGATAACCCCGCTGCCTCGGGTAGCGGGCAAGCCTCCCCACCACAACCGCCGGCCATCCGCACGGGTATTTAAGGCCCGCGACCCGGGCGGTGTGTTTCACGGTTTCTTATTTTCTCTGCCTTCCCACCATCTCCGAAGAGCACTCTCATGGTGAATCAGCATTCCACGCCCTCGCAAGAAGCTCCTAACGCCCTTGCGCACGATACCCTGACCGGTCTTCTCCCTGATGAGGGGGCAAGCACCCCAGACAGCAGAGACACTGGCACGAGCAGCAATGAAAGCGTTTCTGAGGGCACGCTTAACGCCGATGCAAAAACAGAATCGACGCATTGGATGGGGGCAACCCTCGCAAGTCTTCGCAGCCTATCCGCCCTGCTGCAGCAAGAGAATCGTCACATCCAAGCAGGACAGTATCTTGAAGCGACGAAGACCTTTGCCCAAAAGCAAGAATCGATGAACAGCTACGGCGATCTTGTGGTTCATACCAAAGAGCAATTGCCCCACCTTAGCGAGAACCAACGCCAATCCCTGCACGATCAGGTTCAAGAATTCCACCAGCTTTGCGCTGAAAACGAGGTGTTGCTTCGAGTGGCCTTAGACATTTCGTCGAAGGTGCTTGGTTCGCTCTCTTTTGCCGCGCGCAAGATGGCGGTTGAGAACGCCCCGTACACATGCCGTGCTGCGGGAGGCCGGTTCGGCGGCATTATTCGCCCCGCCTTGCGCAAGGGTGTCACGGCAGCCGGTTTCGTTGAGCAGGTCTGCTAATGGTTGGGTTGCTTTCGGTACTTTCGCGGGCGGGACAGGCCGAGCAGGCGGTTGCGTCGGGCATTGATGGTCTGGCAAGAAACATTGCCAACGCCAACAACCCCGATTACCGTCGCGAGAACGTCTCATTCACGAGCCGCCCCACGGGAGGCATCGACCTTGTGCGCCTGCAAGAGGCTGCGGGGAAGATTCTGCAAACCGACCTGCTGAATGTCACGAGCGACGAAGGTTATGCCGACCTCACCAATCAGCATTACGACACTCTTTCGCGGCTTGTGGGGTTCGACAACGACTCCCCGTATGTGCTCACGCGCACCACCGAATTCGTTGAGGCGTGGCGGAATTTGCAGGCTCGACCGGAATCGATCGCCGCACAGGAGGAGGTGCGCACAACAGCGGTCGCCCTCACGGAAGAGATTCAAGGATTGGCTGGCCGGTTAGCCGGGTTTCGCGAGGAGATCAACAGCGTCATCACCGAAGAGATAAGCAACGCCAACAACCTGATTACGCGCATCCACACACTCAACACCGATATTGCCGAGGCGCGCAATCTGGAAACCTCGACCGCCGAGGCTGAGGCGCAACGCAATCAAGCATTGCGTGAATTGTCTGCTATCATCAACATCCGTGTGGTGGAAGATAACCGTGGGCGCGCCCAAGTGTACACGAGCGGGGGGCAGACGGTTGTCAGTGAGGGCTCGACCTCTGCGCTGTCATATTCCCCGGGGCAATTTGGGGCCGCCGAGATTCGGTTGAATGGCACATTGCTGGCGAGTGCCGATGGGTTAGCTGATTTCCTTGCTCCGGGGCGGTTAAGGGCACACTACAATTTTGTGCGGGGGACCGAGGCAAGCTCCGTCCAGCCCGGCAAAGATGCTGGGGTCATCGTCAAGCTGGAACAGGCACTGGATGCCATTGCTGAGACGTGGGTCGACACCGAGACCGATGGCAGTTTCGCCCGTGCCTACGCTGGTCTTGCCGACGGAAGCGCGACGCCCGATTCCCTCGTCAACAATGCTTTTTTTACCCTCACTGAGGGCCGCCCTGCGCGGCTCGGGTTTTCCCTGCGTGAGGATATTGCCACCGGGACCGCGCCCATCGACACCACTGCTCTTTTTGCCGATGGCGAGACCAACCTGCTTGCGGTTCTGGAAAGCCAAAACCGGAGCTTTGCTGCCGAGCAAGCGGGCCTCCCTGCCTACTGGCAACAAGATAATCGCGATTACGAGGGCATCGTCCGCGGCATCTTTGCGCAAATATCGAGTGGGGTTAATCAGGCTGAATCCCAAGCCAGCACCGAATCGCATCGGCTTGCCTTGCTCAATCAAGAGATTGCGTCGCAAAACGGCGTGAACATTGATGAAGAACTCGCCCAGCTGACGGTGTTACAAAACAGTTATGCGGCGAATGCCCGGGTGTTTCAGATTGCCCAAGAGCTGCTCGACGAATTGCTCGCGAGCGTCCGCTAACCCCTCCTCCTCCTCCCTCCTCCGAGCCGGGCGTGCGCTGAGAGGACGTGGACGTAGGGCAGCGTGCCTTCAGGGGGGGCTCAGGGAGCTGCGGGAGTAGTGGTGGGTCACCGCAACAATCATTTGCCAAGACAGAAATTTGCGAACAGGTCATCGAGAATATGATCATAGTCGTAGCGACCAATCACCTCGCCGAGTGCCAAAAGGGCAAGGCGCAGCTCCTCGGCGACTAGCTCAATATCGTCATTTGCCCCACGGGGTGCCAAAAGGTGATTCGCCAGCATCCGCTGCACGGTTTGAATGTGTGCCAAGGATTGCTCCATGGCGTCCAACTGGCGCGTCTTAGTCATCATAACGCCCTCTTCTTCGGGGCGGAACGCCGCCAATGCTGTGGATATGCTGGCCTGCACTGTCTCTAACCGGTCGCCCCGTGTGGCCGAGTAAACAAGCCAGTCCTTGCGCACGGCCGCGGTCGATGTCCCCGTCACGAGGTCGTACTTATTGCGGGCATAAATCCGGTGTGCCGTCGTGGTCGAAGGAATGCCCAGTGCTTGATCAAATTCATCGATTGTTTCGTCTTTGTCGGTCAGACACAAAAGAACATCGGCTTGCTCGATCGCCCTGCGCGCACGCGTGACTCCTTCTTGTTCGATCGGGTCGATGGTCGCGTGGATGCCCGCGGTGTCAGCGACGGTCACTGCCATGCCCTCTATGTCGAACCGCCGCTCGACAATATCGCGGGTTGTGCCCGGAATTGGCGAGGCAATGGCAACATCGGAGCCCAAAAGAGCATTCATGGTCGATGATTTTCCCACATTGGGACGACCGACAATGACCAACTGGATGCCACGCAGAATCTTCAGAGCCTTCTTGCCATTGGTCACGGCGCGGCGCAATTTCCCGTGCAGGGCATCGACGCTCGAAGCGATAGGGGTCACAAATGGGTCACCGTCATCTCCAGCGTCCCCACCGTCGTGATCGGCAAGGGAGTCATCGGGGAATTCCAAAACGCCCTCGGTTTGGCTCAGAATATGGATGAGGTCGCGCTCGATTGCCGCGCAAAAATCGACGGTCGCTTGCGAGTGGGAGGCGATTTCCAGCTGGGCTTCCGTCTCCGCCTGCAGGAGGGCATCGAGATGTTCGACCTCAAGCACCGAGGTCTTGTCGTTCAGCAGGGCTCGCTTGATAAACTCCCCGCGCTCGGCTTGTCGAATCGTGACCGCATCGCCGCCGATTGCCGCCCCTGCGAGGGCGAAAAGCCGCGGAAGACCCTGTTGTAGGGCGACCGAGCCGTGAATGTGCAGCTCGGTGGTGTCCTCACCGGTAAAGCTGTGGGGCGCATCGAAAAAGACGACGATCACGCGATCGACCACTGCCCCACTTTCTGGGTGGATAAGCGGACGGAAATAGCAGTGCCGTGGCTCAGGCAGTCTCGGCAGGGCACGCACTAGGTGTTGTGTAATGGCGTGGCTGTGTGCCCCGGATAGCCGAAACACACTCACCCCAGCGCGTCCGGAGGCTGAGGAAAGGGCAAAGATTGTATCCATGTTGTTCATCCTCTCCGTTCTGTCTTGGAATGGCACGCTCGCCGCAGAGCATCAGTTACGCGCACTGCCTTACCTTACCAGACATGCCCTTCACCATCTCCTGCTTCTTCACCCGAACAAGTCAGTCGAAATTATCGAAGATTAACCCGCGCGTGCGCCGCGTCATCCTGGCAAAGAGCACAAGCAACAGCGGATAAAAAACGATGGTCTGGGCGATAACAAGCAGGTCTTGTCCAAAGAAGAGCGGCTTTTCGAAGAGCACCAGCGTCACGATTGATTGCACAAAAACGAAGAGGATAACAACAATCAGGACGATCATCATCTCGACCACAAGGGACTGTGCCAAGATTGTCCGCCGTTGCAACACAAGCAATTGCGAAGTCAGTATCCACAAGGTGGAAGAGAGCCCAATCGGGAGACCCTGCACAGCATCGTGTACCAAGCCCAAAATAAACACGACCAGGACGGGCATCGAAGTCGGACGGGACAATGACCAGAAACAAACTGCCAAAAACCCCAGCCGCACTGCAGGTTGAAACGACCCAAGAAAGGGCAGATGGGCTTGTTCCAAAATGGAAAAGAGGATGACCGTGACCATGGGAAAGATCTCGACAGCCCCCTCGATGACAAACGGCACAAACCCATTAGAGAAACGTTGTTGCCTAGCCATCGACTCGACCATTTCCGCTCAAGGGATCGTGGGTGGGTGGGTGGGTGGTCAACTGGTTGGTTGGCTGGCTGGTCAACTGATTGGTCAACTGGTTGGTCAACTGGTTGACTGTCGCAAGGGCAAGTGCCATACGACCTTCCACGCGTTCGCGATGTTCGCTAGCTGTTGCCTCACCTCTTTCCCCAAAGAAAGGAAGGAGAGGCAGGAGAGGAGCGCGTTGTGCCAGGTCTTGCTCTGATGTCTCATGGGGTGAGGGGGCGAGCAACGAGGTGGGCTCGGGCTGCCATGTTACGAAGGGGTGATCGAGAATACTCACCTGAAACGTTTCTTCCCGAAGCGCATAGGGCTCTACCCGGAGTCCCCGCGTATCGGGATCAATCACGACGAGCCCCACGGGGATACCCGGAGGAAAAGTGCCCCCATGCCCTGATGTGAGCACCTCCATCCCCGATTCAATGTTGTTTTCGAGGGGAACATACAGCAAGTCGGGACGGTCAGTGTTGTTCCCTGCCAAGATCGTTCGAACACGCGCCTCGCTGACATAGACTGGGATGCGCGACGTGTAATCCGTGATCAGCAAGACCCGACTCAAACCGCGCGCCGTCTCGACCACGCGTCCATAAAGCCCGCCTACATTGATGACCGCAAGATTCTTCTTTACACCGTCGTGGGTTCCTCGTTGAACAAGCACCGAGTGAACAAAATTGCCCGACTGGTCACCGACAATTCGTCCGATAATCTCCCGTTCGAGCTCGGGAAGATATTGCTTCAACTCAATGCTTAGAGGGTTCTGTTCGAGTCGTTCCAGCTCCA